>DATNPK010000016.1 GCA_036703275.1 Coleofasciculaceae cyanobacterium
CGGAAGCTGGTCTAATGAAATATTAGATCTAAACGCTTGGGGAGATTCGACCTCTATCTTGGTTGGTGGCAACACCTGCGAGGGTAAGTCAAATCGCTGAACCAAGAATCCCCTGATTTTTAATCGGGGGAGTGTCAACACCGCGATTTAGCACATGAGTATAAATCATGGTTGTTTTGACATCTTTATGTCCTAGCAATTCTTGAACTGTGCGAATATCATAGCCATTTTGTAGCAAATGCGTGGCAAAACTATGATGAAATGTATGACAACTTACCCTTTTATTAATCCCTGCCGTTTTAACTGCTTGTTTCAAAGCTTTTTGTAAACCACTCTCATGAAGATGATGACGGCGAATAAATTTACTACGAGGATACGAGTGAGATTCTATTTGAGAGAAAGACAAATTGCCAAATCCATTCGCGACTTGCATTTTTATACTTTCGCATCTTAGCAAACGGCAAATAAACCGAACCGTAGCCTTTTTCTAAATCTTGTTGATGTAGACGCTTAACAATCTGTAAATGAAATTGTAATTCTTCTATTAGACTTGTCGGTAACATTGTGACTCGACTTTCCCTGCCTTTAGCATCTGTGACTGTCAATTGTTGTTGAGCAAAATCAAAATCTTTGACTCGCAACTGCAAACATTCAGTTTGTCGTAATCCAGTGCCCTAGAGAAGTTTGACTACAAGCTGATAAACACCTGATAAATTATCGATAATAGTCAAAACTTCTTCTTTGGTTAAAACTGTTGGTAGGTATCTACTTCTGTTTGCTCGTACTGCGTCAACTTTTAAATTTAACTCTTGCTTGAGAACTTCTTTATACAAAAATAAAATTGCGTTGTTATCGCCTGATTGTGAGTAGATGCAGCTATATTTTCTTCTACTGCCAAATTAGTGAGAAATTCTTCTATTTCCCTTCCACCCATTTCTTGAGGATGCCTTTTATCATGGAATATGATGTAGCGTTTAATCCAATTAACGTAGCTTTTTTCAGTTTTGTAAGAATAATGCTTAATACGAATGACATCGCTAACCTGTTCAAACAGTTTTTTAGTCGCTTTTTCCACGGAATGATATCCAGAAAAAGTCGGGATATCACCGACGAATATAGGGAAAGTTTCTTGATATCATACTCCACGGGGTAGATATACGGAAAAATTCTGCTTTTTGTCCCATATAGGGTGGATATCCAGAAAGTTTCCGCATAATAAATAGTTATGCAGCTTTAGTTTTTGGCAAGGACACAATCTAGAAGTTACCGAGGTGCGGCGAGCGCTTTGATCGTATAAGGAGCAAAACGATCGCACTTGAATTAAGTAATCGTGCAGCTTAGCCTCAAACGTTCATAAATCCGCCATCAATCACGAGATCTGCTGCTGTCATGTAAGATGACTCATCACTGGCGAGAAAAACGACACCAGCAGCAATCTCGACTGGGTTTCCGAATCGCCCTAATGGGGCAGATTGCTTAATATAATCACCAAAACTGTTGAGTGCTTCTGGTGATAGTCCCATTTTGCTCTGAAAATTCGTAGGCACAAAACCAGGGCTGATCGCATTAACTCGTATCTGGCGAGATGCTAATTCAGCAGCCAATGTTCGAGCCAACGATCGCACCGCTGCTTTTGTTGCAAAGTACACACTTCCCATTGCTGCACCCTTCTCATTCACGGCTGATGCATTCAAGATAACGCTTGCCCCTTCATTCAGGAATTCAGCAAGCTTCTGCACCGTGAAAAATACACCTTTGACATTGACATCAAACTGATTATCGTAGAATGCTTCATCAATGGCATTTAGGGGTGCAAACAGCCCGATACCAGCATTCGCAAACAGAATGTCCAGTCCATCAAATTCTGCTTTTACTCGTGCTGCCAATGATTCCAGGTCAGGCAGGAAACGAACATCAGCTCGAACTGGAATCGCCGCTTCACCCAGTTCTTTCACAGCAGCTTGCAAACGCTCCTCATTCTGTCCAGTAATCATGACTCGTGCTCCTTCTGTAACAAACTGTTTGGCAGTTTCAAATCCAATTCCAGTTGTGCCTCCGGTGATAACGGCTGTTTTATTCGCTAATCGTGCCATTGTGATTCCTCGCTTGCTAGTGGCGACAACTTACACCGATTGGTATAAGTTAAACAAAAAAAATTAGACGGTTTTGAGCAGTGCCAGTGTTGCCTCTACAGTGCTGCGTAAAAGCACTTCATCTTCCAAGACTCGACCAATTAATGCCATGCCTTGTGTTGTACACAGCAGTAGACGCGCAAGGTTGCGGGAACTAGCAGCCGTATTGATCTCGCCTGCTTTTTGAGCACGGTTGATCGCAATACAAAAAGCATCTTCCATTGCTTGAAGGTGGTAACGCAAAATGGATGCAATTTCTACCTCATCTGTATCAAAGTCAGCAATATTAGTGCCCAACATACAGCCTTGACTGCTGGGTAACGAATGTTGTTGCTGCAAGTGTTGGAGGACTTGTTCCAGGTTCTCCAAGGGCGAACCTGGTGCTAAAACCTGATCTCGGATGGCTTTCACCTCTGTCTGAGCATAGTGGTCTAACGCCTTGAGGAAGAGCGATCGCTTGTTGCCAAACGTGTCATAGAGACTCTTTTTACCGATTCCCATGTGTTCAAGCAGTTCAGCAAGGCTGGCTGCCTCATATCCTCGTGCCCAAAAAACTTCCATTGCCTTTGCTAGGGCAATTTTAGGATCGAATTGTTTTTCAGGTCCTCTGCTCATGGTGATATAGTAGCATTAATTATACCGAATGGTCAAAGTTTTTGAGAGCAGCCTATGACAAACCTTGAAATTATTCAGGAATTGTATAGAGCTTTCCATGAAAAGGATTATGATGCCTTTCTACGAATCTGCACTCCTGATCTTGAATGGATTCAGAATGAAGGATTTCCGCGAGGGACAATTCATCGAGGAGCCGAAGCAGTCGTCGAGGGGGTTTTCAAAGCATTTGATGACAACTGGGAATCGTGGTCGTTTGATATTGAACAGTATCTAGATGCAGGGAAAACTGTAATCGTTATTGGCAGTTATGCGGGTCGTAATCGCTCAACGGGTAAGTCGTTTTGCTCTTCGGCAGCCCATGTGTATGATCTTTGTGATGGAAAAGTCTCTCGATTTCGACAGTTTACGGATACTAAGGTAATCTGGGACGCAATGAACTAATCGGTGGCGATCGCTGCATAACAATGCCCATGCACACCGACCGTTGAAAGTTTATTGGTTATGACGCAAAGGTTATCTGCGGCGGGTGATGGGCAACGTTAGCAATTACACTATCCCAATGCGATTTAGAGGCCAAAAGCGAAACACCGCGTGACCAATGACGTTTTTGGCCGGCAAAAAGCCCCAAATATGGGAATCATTGCTATTGTTGCGGTTGTCTCCCATCACAAATAACTGCCCTTGGGGTACGGTAACTGGCATTAGGTCATATTCTGGGGGAGCTGCAATGTAATTTTCGGCTAAAGGCTGATTGTTTACGTAGACCAAACCATCCTTAACTGCTAATGTTTCTCCTTCTGTAGCGATCGCTCTTTTGATAAATGCCTGGTTTTTTCGTAACCCAAAATTCTTAATTGGTTTGGTGGTTGAAACACAACAATCTCTCCCCTGTCTGGAGGATGAAACTTATACGCTACTTTTTCTACTATTAAGCTGATTTTGGCGCGATTCGTGAATAAGGACGCGCTTCATCAGGCATACTTCAACGCCGCTTTGTTGATGTTGTCGGGCGGCGCGAAGTGGACGCGCGGCAATCCTTACGGTGATAACGGTCGGCTGGGAAGGATATTTCCATATTGATTGCTATGACACGCTTCGTAATGGAGATATAGCTATTTGTATTAATTCTTATGGTGGACCGCTAACGCTATTAGGGATTAAGCCTTCATATCAGTGTTTCAAGCTTCATGACGGGTCAGCCTACTACTGAGAACTTGAATAAATCTTGCTACTTAACAATCGCGTGCACCTGGCTGACCGACGATCTTTCTGCTTCGCTCAAGTCCCTTGCAGGCAGTGACGCTAGTCGTTGGCTGCCAACACCCAGTATCTGGTTCAGATAATAAAAGCCTCACGAACGTAAGGATATGTTGAGCGCTGTTATATCCGATATACCATTAACCTATAATGGTGTTTCATCATTAAGTTAGCACCGCAGTAAAACTATGAAGGCTAGCGTTCCTGCAAACGAGTCTGCTCGGCTTGAAGCACTCAGGCAATATAGAATTCTAGACACGCCTTTTGAGCAAGCCTACGACGATATTACTGCACTCGCTGCCTTCATCTGCGATGTGCCCATTGCTCTTATCAGTCTAGTTGATGCAGACCGTCAATGGTTTAAATCTAGTGTGGGTATCAATGTTGACGGAACCAGCCGTGATGTATCGTTCTGTGCGCATGCAATCTTGAATGAGAGCATCATGATTGTAAATGATACACTTCAAGATGAACGCTTCGAGAATAATCCATTGGTGATCTGTTCGCCAAACATCCGCTTCTATGCTGGCATGCCGTTGCGGACTCCTGAGGGTCATGCGCTGGGTACACTCTGTGTTATCGATCACAAACCCCGAGAACTATCGGAGTATCAAACCAAAGCCCTTGAAGCACTAGCTCGTCAAGTTGTGATGCAACTGGAATTGAGGCGAACCTCTGCTCAACTGGCAGATGCTTTAGACAAGATCAAGTTGATGGAAGGACTCATCCCAATCTGCTCGTATTGCAAAGGGATTCGGAACGACAAAGGCTATTGGTCAACAGTCGAGAAATTTATCAAACGCTTTTCCGATGTTGAATTCTCTCACGGGGTATGCGATCGCTGTATGCGGCATTTTTTCCCAGATGTAGCTCAAGTTTTGCTGACCGATGCTGATGATGACTCGCCCAATAATGACTATAAGTCATCAGATGAATTGTTGGGCTAGAGATAGGTTAGATAATCCCAGCAAAGCTAGCAGCAAGGGTAACACTTGATTCGGGAGTTTTTGGAAAATAAGACAAACTTCAACCTTCCCAAAGAATGGTAATGAGGTTTGAAAACGCCAATCTAAGTAGACTCACTCTTAATATCGACTTATAATAAACAAACTAGGAGTAGAAACCCTACCAGAGTTAGACTTGACTCTGTAAAAAGAGGAAGGGACAAATCCTTAAATTTACGCAGCATAATGGTCTCCTGAAGTTTTTCTACCCCGACAGGCTTGCCTGACTGGGATGTAAATTAGTTTTTTGATTTAATCTTGAAATGAAAATCTGGCAAAAGTTGCGAACGGTCGCAATGCGAAATTCTCTAGGCACTAGAAATTAGGACGGGTACAATCCTTTAGAAGATGAATCATATTAGACAATTAGAAGCGCTAACGCTCCTGTCACAATAGCGCTTAACCAACCCACCTGTTTATACATCTCACAAGCAGACCTTCGGTTCGATCATTGCCGTAAGAAGCTGTAAATGTGGGGGTATTCCAATATGAAAAAGACAACTGCAAACCCGCTAACATTGCGTGACTTAGTTTGGTCGTTGCAACTAAGTTGCTGTGTAGACATCGTTGTGTCCATTCCTATTTAAGCTTAGCGATGAGCGAGAGATTAACCGTCAGTAAGTAAGCTAATAGTGATATCAACATCTTTTCCAATGCCCCATGATTCCTTCAGAATTTCACGGAAAGTCGTTGTTTGATAGAGCATTGTTTCCCGCAACTGAATTAGCAATTCATGAGCGTCTTCGTGAGAAAGCTTTCGAACTTGACCTTCAAAGACCTGAAGCTCAAATTGTTGCTCAAGCGGTAACTGTTGGCGAATATTCATAGGTGTTTGTGCTTTTTTGTAACTCTATATAAATTAATGTAACATATCTTTTAAAAAATTGTCATATAAAAACTTTTATGCTAGATGTAAATGTTCAGCAATAGCCTTTTTCGAGGCGTGGGGTTGCTGAGTAGTATCAGCTCGCAAGCAGCTTGTTTTTGAGAGCGTATGGGCGTTCGCGCCGCTTTTCGGTCATCGCCCAGGGAAAAAAGCATGATATTACTGGTATGTTGATTCACCATAATTGCAACTTTAAAACCGTTGAAGTGCGATCGCTCCAACACATTCGTTTTTAACCTTGAATCTTTCCTGCACAACACCCAAGAGCAATTGCTGGAGTATCGGGGGCAATCTAGTAGGACATATTTAGAAGTGCTCGGGGAGGAAAGCCAGCTAATAAATAGTTAGCTGGCAGTATAATTTACACTCAAAAAGATTTATCTGAAAAGAGTTTTAATATGGAATTACAACCTTCACAATCTAACGATGATCCGAGAAAGCGAGAAAGTTTGTTATCGAGTCGATTGATAAACTTCTAAAGGGTGTGGTGAAATTTGCTGAAACTTGTGAGCGGGAAGCAACGAAGTCCACAAGGCTTAAGCGGAGCGGCAGATGGGTCAATGGCATACTCGGTGGCTTAACAGCATTACTAGGAATTATAGTCACCGCACTTCCTTCTAATACAAATGATATTCGCAAATATATTGGTCTTGCCGGTGCTATAGCTGGCTCAATAGTTGCGACCGGACAATTTATTGACCCTGCAAGATCTAAGCAACGTGCTATCGACTTAAAAACTTTAAGGGCACCCCTATAAAATCTTGAAGAAGAGAGTAAGCTACAGTTTCTGATTTTGAAAAACGACAAAGCAAATACGGATAGGCTAGTCAGTTTGAATGAAGACCTTATGAATAAGTTCGCCGAACTTCAGAAAGAAGCTTTTAACCGTGGGGTTAATGTTTGACTTCGATTAGGAGGGATATTTTAGAAACTCAACCTGGTCGATTGACCTTAGAATACCTGCACATTAACTCGAACTGTTCACGCTGTTGGTGATGCGGAAGATAGAATAGTTAAGACAATAATGAGTTGCCAGCTAACACTGCATTGGAGCGAATGGGCGAAAACCCCTGTGCAGTTGCAAAAGTTGTTCGCCGCCGCTGAACACGAACGTTAGCAATTACACTATCCCAATGCGATTTAGAGGCCAAAAGCGAAACACCGCGTGACCAATCACGTTCTTTGCTGGTAAGAATCCCCAGATATGAGAGTCGTTACTATTATTGCGGTTGTCTCCCATGACAAATAGCTGTCCTTTTGGCACTGTGACGGGTATTAGTTCGTATTCTGGAGGTGCAGCTATGTAGTCTTCGATTAAAGGTTGTTCATTGACGTATACCACACCGTTTTTGACAGCTACAGTATCGCCAGATTGGGCGATCGCTCTTTTGATAAATGCCTGGTTTTTTTCGTAACCCAAAATTCTTAATTGGTTTGGTGGTTGAAACACAACAATGTTTCCCCTGTCTGGAGGATGAAACTTATACGCTACTTTTTCTACTATTAAGCGATCGCCAGTTGCTAAAGTAGGAAACATTGATTCTGAAGGAATATAGCGGGGTTCGGCAATAAAAACTCGGATTATAAAGGCTAAAATCAGAGCAATAAGAACCGTAGTGCTGTTTTCTTTGATCTTGTGCCATAATTCAGCTTTATTTTGCGAATTATCAGGTTTGGTTACAGACATAAAATATTTATATTTAATAGTTGTAGAACTTAGTGCATAAGTTCTTAGCGAGGATTGGGCAATGGTTAAAGGGAAACGATGAAAAGATTTATTGGGTGAATCCTCAGTTTTTAAGGTGACATGGAACAATATTTCTAGAGTTACAGCTTAAGGCTTAGAACTTGGAGCTAGAAACAGTATTACATTAAATGGATCTCGAATATGGCAATGCTTTCTATTGATACTATTGTCGTGCCTCAGGGCGCAGAATATCAGGCAGTTTGTCGCGGTTTGCAGCAGGCTAATGCCGATATTGCGGCGATCGCTATTCCGATTGGCACTAAAAATGTACGCCAAATTTTAGCCAGTTATACTCAGCAATTAAGTCAGGCTCAAACAGTTCTGATTATGGGCTTGTGTGGCAGTCTTACTCCATCTTACGCAGTGGGAGATAGTGTAGTTATTCAAAGCTGTTGGGATTTAAACCACAATTACCTCAATCTCGAATCAGAATTAATTAAGATAATTCAAAACAAATTATCAATTGATGCCGTTGCGGGATTGACTAGCGATCGCATGATCGCTTTGACCCAAGAAAAACTCAAGCTCAGTCAGCAATATCCCGTTAGCATTGTCGATATGGAAGGCTATAGCTACATAACCCAGCTGCAACGACAGGGAATAACTGTAGCCATGTTGCGAGTAGTCAGTGATGATTTGAGGGGAGATGTACCCTGTCTGAGTAACGCTATTGATAGCGCGGGAAACCTCAAGACTGTAACCACGGCGATCGCCTTTTTGAAACAGCCTATTGCTGCATTGAGGTTAATTCAAGGTTCTTTGACTGGGTTAAAAGCTTTGGAACTAACTACCGCTCAACTGTTTACCAGCGAAAAACTAGCGGTCTCCTGAATTCATCACGCGACGGATATTAAGAATATCGCTCATGTTGCTAATTCTTTGAAAAACATACTCTAGCTGCTGGCGATCCCTAATATCTAAACTTAAGGAAATTAGGGCGGGTTTGTTGCGATGAGTTTTGACTCCTGCATTGCATACATTAATGCCGCGATCGCTCAACCGCGCGAGGATATCTTTAAATACTCCAACTCGGTCCATCGCTTCAATCTGAATATCTACAGGGTATGTAAAAGCTGTACCGTCTTCTTCATTATCATTCCAATTAACAGGAATAATCCTTTCGCCTGGAACTTTCTTAACATTGTGACAGCCTTGACTGTGAATTGAAATTCCTCTAGAGCTTAAAGCTACCGCACCAATAATTGATTCCCCAGGCAGAGGTTTACAGCAACCCGCTAAATGATAAAGCATTCCCTCTACGCCAATTATGGGCGACTTGCCACTGCTTTGCTGTTTAACGCTGCTTTGGAGGTGAGAAGCAATTTCTACTTCTTCGGCTTCGACTGGTACTTCTTCTACTGGCTGCTGCTCTTTGACTACATCTCGTAAACGGTTTACTACATGATTTTGCGTAATTTCGCCATATCCTAAAGCTGCTAGCAAGTCATCTACCGAATGATAATTACAACGCTGCGTCACTATCTGCATCGGCTCAGACTTGAGTAAAGAGTCAAAACCACTTTTACCCATTTCTTTCTCTAATAGTTCTTTGCCACGGGCAATATTTTCATCACGATGGGATAGCTTGTACCATTGTCGAATGCGATTGCGAGCTGTAGGAGATACCACAAAGTTGAGCCAGTCCAAACTTGGATGACTATTTTTTTGCGTAACAATCTCTACAATATCTCCATTTTCTAAAGGTTTTGACAACACGGACCAGCGACCATTTACCCTCGCACCCTTCATGTGATTACCAATTTCACTATGAATGCGATATGCAAAATCTACAGGAGTTGCTCCTTGAGCCAAGGCAATTACATCACCGTCAGGAGTAAACACATAAACATCATCCTCAAACAAATTATCCTTGACGCTCTCCATATATTCTTGAGCATCACTGAGATCTTTTTGCCACTCTAATAGCTGTCGTAGCCAAGTAAATTTATTATCTTCTTCAGATGATGGGTCGATCTCGCTTGAGCCTGTTTCTTTATACTTCCAATGAGCCGCAATTCCATATTCAGCGATATGGTGCATTTCCATAGTCCGAATTTGAATTTCAATAGGACGACCATTGAAGCCAACTACCGTAGTGTGCAAAGACTGATAGCAGTTGGGCTTTGGCAAGCCAATGTAATCTTTAAAACGACCTGGAATTGGTTTAAAGGCATCATGAACTACTGCCAAGGCACGATAACACTCTTCGTTAGTCTCGACAATGATTCTAAAAGCAGCAATGTCATAAATTTGACTAAATTCTTTTTGCTGCCGCTGCATTTTTTGATAGATACCATAAAGATGCTTCGGTCTTCCTTTTAGCTCGACAACATTAACTTTCAAATGCTCTAAGCGCGATCGCAGGGTTTTGGTAACTTGAGCAATTCTAGCTTCGCGATCTGTCCTTCTTTCAGCAATTAAAGCTTTAATTTCGGCATAGGCTTCTGGTTCTAGATATTTGAAGCATAAATCTTCTAGTTCCCACTTAAAGCGACCAATACCTAGTCGATTTGCCAAAGGAGCAAAAATTTCTCTAGTTTCTTGGCTGATGCGTCGTTGTTTTTCTGGTTTAAGATGGTCTAGCGTGCGCATATTATGGAGTCTATCTGCTAACTTGACCACGATGACGCGAATATCCGTTGCCATTGCCAAGAACATTCGGCGAAAGTTTTCCGCCTGACGCTCGGTAGTACTAGAGAAATTAAACTTGGATAGCTTAGTTACCCCTTCTACCAACAGGCGCACCTGCACGCCAAACATTGCTTCTATTTCTTCTGAGGTAACTTCAGTGTCTTCTACCACATCGTGCAAAAAACCCGCAGCAATAGTTACGCTATCTCCTCCCAAATCCCGCAACAAGCTAGCGACAGCTATGGGATGAGCAATATATGGCTCTCCCGACTTACGAGTTTGACCTTCATGCAGCTGGTAGGCAAAATTAAATGCACGACAAATTAAAGCACCATCAGCTTCTGGCTGCTCCGATTGCTGATCGATCAAGCATTCTTTTAACCAGCAAGGAAGTTTAACTTCTTTGGCGCGATTTTCTATGATAGAGATAGCGGTCATAGATCTAAAAAAATATTTGGTAAGTGTGGAAGATTAGAGATTACTCCGCCCTATGACGACGAAACCCGCCTTAGTCGTTGCACAAAACCCAGTATAAAAATCCTTAAATTAGTGCTACTTATTTTGAGTACTTGGGCATTCTTTAAACTTTGGTTAAATTGCTAAATTCTGAGTTAGATGCCCTGAATCAAACCATAATTTATAATTTAATTTTGCTATCTAATCTAAGTATTAATCTATAAAATTAACCTGTTTCTTTAAGCCTAAAATCTCAAGTTTCTCAATCGGTTAAGACTATGCATAACCAAAAAGTCAAGCCTATTTAGTAGAATTTTATTTGGTTAATTACCTTATTTTAACTCAATAATGTTATCTGCATCACATCGTCGAGCATATCACGAACTCATGACTTGGTTAACTAAATTTGACAGCCTGTTGCCGAACCAAAACCGCGAAGTCGTGCAGCCTCAAATAAGACTAGAATTTCACAGCTTAACACAATGGTTTAATCAAAACATTGCCAACTTGAGTAGTGAAGGTTTAGATCGGGCGATCGCACCTCGCTGGCAATCGGTACAAACAGAAATTAAGCGCGAGTTTAAATTATTAACCACGGATATTTTATTTTTTGCTTCTGCACGTCAGAATCCTACTCAGACTAAAAGACTAACGAGCATTAGCGATCGCCTAAATAAATTAATTGGTTATTGTCAAATAATGTTAAACGATGGCAACTGACAATTTATGTAGATTACAAAGGCAGGTAGCCAATAGACCCATGATAATATTTTGCCAATAATTAAATTGGAGTCAGAATAAAGAGTGAGTCGATTACTAATACGTTTAGCAATTGGTGCGATCTTCGCGGTCTTTGCTATGTTTAACTATTTCACTAATGTGAGTGAGAATCCGATTACGGGAGAAAAACAGAGAGTGCAGCTTTCTCCCCAACAAGAAATAATTATTGGTCGTCAGTCTGCACCCAAAATGGCAGCACAACACGGTAATTTATATCCTGATCGCGCTTTACAAGACTATATCGATGGGGTGGGCAATAAGGTAGTACAAAGTTCAGGGGCCAAAGATTCTCCCTATCCCTTTGAGTTTCATCTGTTACGAGATCCGCAGACAGTTAATGCTTTTGCACTTCCAGGAGGCCAAGTATTTATTACCGCAGCTTTGTTAAGTAGGCTAAATTCAGAAGCTCAGTTGGCGGGAGTTTTGGGTCATGAGGTTGGTCATGTGATTGGCAGACATGGTGCAGAACATTTAGCCAAACAACAGTTAGGTAGTACCTTGGTTAATGCCGTGGGTATTGCCGCCAGCGATCGCCCTGAAAATAGCAGACAGGCAGCTATTCTAGCTCAAGCGGTAAATCAGATGGTCAATCTTAAATATGGTAGAGACGATGAGTTAGAAAGCGATCTGCTCGGATTTCAATTTATGACTGAAGCAGGTTATAACCCTGTAGGGATAGTCGAGCTACTGAAAATCCTTAATTCAGTTAGAGGTAGTGCTGGAGAACAACCAGAGTTTATGAGTACTCACCCTAATCCTGCCAATCGGATTGAGCAACTCATTGCCATCATTAACCAAGAGTATCCCAACGGTATTCCAGGCCAACTAGAGGAAGGAAAAGAGCGCTTTGCGCAAATAGTAAATAGCCGTCTTTAATTACACCCTGTTAATTTATCTTAAGAAAGGCTAAAGGCGCAGCGCGTACGCGGACGTGCCTCCAGGCACTAATCCTTTAGGGCAGATCGTCGTCGTAAGACGATATCCGAAGGTGTATCCTTTAGGACTGGCAAATCTTCGATTTGCGCAGCTAAAAATCGATAAATCATCATGAAGCTAACTCACCTTAAACATTAACAACTATGGATATAACTACTATTTATTGGATTGTGCTGACTTTGATGGGGATAGGAATAATTGGCGCAATTATTCCTGGGCTTCCTGGTAGCAGCGTTATTCTAGTTGCCATTTTAATTTGGAGTATTGCCACTGGCTTTGCGGGAATTGGCTGGCCAATGATCATAATTTTTGCGGTTTTAATTCTCAGTGCGGGAGTAGAATATCTGGCTTTATATTTTGGGGCAAAACAGTCTGGGGCAAGCAAATGGAGCCAATATGGTGCGATCGCTGGTATGGTATTAGGATTTGTGGGTTTATTGCCCGCCTTACCCTTGGGAGGTCCTTTGTTTGGCGTGCTTTTTGGAGCAATATTAGGGGCATTTATTGGAGAATATCTCTATCGTAGTAATCTTGATTCTGCTGCACGAATGCGACAGGCATTAAAAGCCAGTGCGGGTGTTGTGGTCGCGTCTCTAATTGGCAATATAATTGAAGCACTGTTAGCAGCCTTAGCAGTGGCAATATTTATTTATTCCACCTGGTCTGTAGTTTTTATTAGTTAACACTCAACACTCAACACTCAACGGTTAACAAAAATAAAATCAGGTGAATTTAATTTTTTTACCAGACTAATTAGTAATCATTAGGCAAGATCACAAATTTTATAGACCCGCTAGAATTAACTTAAGTTAAGCCAGGTAGCTAGCTACTAGGTGTGAGATAAATAATCTTATGAGCGAAAAATTACGTATCTGTATTGTTGGTGGCGGTTTTGGTGGTTTATATACTGCCATGCGCCTATGTGAGTTTCCTTGGAAAAATGATGAGCAACCAGAAATAACTCTGGTCGATAAAAGCGATCGCTTTTTATTCTCTCCCCTCTTGTATGAATTAGTCACAGAAGAGATGCAGAGTTGGGAAATTGCACCACCGTTTGCTGAACTGTTGGCAAATACGGGCATAGTTTTTCAGCAGGGTAGCGTCACTAATATTGACATTGAAGCCAAACAAGTTACCTTACAAGACGATACCAAGATTGATTATGACAAGTTAGTTCTTTCGACTGGGGGTAAAACTCCCGTAGATACACTGCCTGGTGCCAAAGAACACGCTCTACCATTTCGCTCTCTCAATGATGCTTATCGTCTACAAGAACAATTAAGGCTGCTTGAAGTAGCTAATCTAGATCGGATTAGAGTAGCGATAGTAGGTGGCGGCTATAGTGGCGTAGAGTTAGCCTGTAAGCTCGCAGATCGTTTAGGTGAAAAAGGCAGAATTCGCATTATCGAGCGGGGAACACAAATTCTTGAAGATAGCTCTGAATTTAATCGTCAAACCGCGATTAAAGCTTTAGAAAAAAACCAAATTTGGCAGGATTTAGAAACAGAAGTCGAGCGAGTCGAATCTAATAGCATTGCCCTAGTTTATAAGGGACAAACCGATACAATTCCCGTAGATCTGGTTTTATGGACCGTAGGAAATCAGGTTTCAGAATTAATTGAAAAGCTACCTTTAACACAAAATAACCGAGGACAATTAGAAATAGAGCCTACTTTATTGGTTAAAGGTAGGGAAGACATCTTTGCTTTAGGAGATGCTGCTAATAGTTGCGATCAAAACGGCAATTCGCTTCCTGCTACAGCACAAGTCGCTTATCAACAGTCTGATTACTGTGCTTGGAACCTTTGGGCAGCGGCTACAGATCGCCCCTTATTGTCGTTCCGTTATCAACCTTTAGGCGAAATGATGACCTTGGGGACAGACAACGCTACTATCAATGGTTTGGGTCTGAAATTAGATGGTCCGATGGCTTATGTTGCCCGTCGCTTGATCTATTTATATCGTTTGCCGACTTTAAAACATCAGTTAACCGTAGGATTTAATTGGATTACTCAGCCAATAGTTGAATTGCTTTCTCAGTAAAGATTGCCACAGTGTTAGGCAGGATTTACTCAGATCGACTCCGCTCAACGAAACTATCACACCGTTTGCTCGTTCAATAAGTATGCCCGATTCCTCTAAAGTGGATCTTAAGTTTTTGCCACCGAAGCGCAATCCTCTGCTTACCCGTTTGATTCAGAGTGTTGCTTATTTGGTGGTTTATTTTGGTTACAAAATCCGAGCAATAATTGATGAGGATGATTTAGCCAATTTAAAAGCGATCGCCGAGCATCGAGTAGTCTATTTGCCCAATCATTCCACCTTAGATGATGGTTTGGTGATGTTCCTCTTCTCGGCACGCATTGGGCAACTGTTTCACTATGTTGTGGCTTATGAGGCTTTCCAAGGCGTGATTGGCAAGCTAATGCAAAGAGTAGGAGCTTATTCCATTCGGCGTGGAGTTGGCGATCGCTATAGCATTGTTCAAACCCTCGACATACTTCAACAACCTCAGTGCAAGCTAGTAATTTTTCCAGAAGGGGGCTGTTCCTATCAAAACGATACGGTGATGCCTTTCCGTTCGGGCGCAATTGAACTATCTTTCAAGGCGATCGAGAAGTTATTTAAACACAATGGTATTATTCCTGATTTTTATTTAGTTCCCGTCAGTTTAAAATATGTTTATCCTAATGTCACAGACACCCAGCTAGAACAAGCCTTGAGTCGCCTCGAAACAGCTTTATCACTTAAACCAGCTCAAGCCGATTATTATTTACGTTTAAGAGAGATAGCTACTCAAGTATTAAAAAATTTGGAAGTTGAGTATCATCAAAGCCCGATAAATTCGACTAATTTAAATCCACGAATTAAGCATTTAAAAAAGCGAATGTTGAATTATTGCGAGGAGAAACTAGAGCTAGCTTCTCTATCTCAGATCCCTGAGCGCGATCGCGTTTACAAAATTCAGTCTGTTTTGAGTTCACTTGCAGATTCAGCCAAGAAACCAAACCTAAATTACGAACATATTTATCAAACTACGGTTCGTCTGCTCAATTTCGATGCTATTTATGATGGCTATGTGGCAGAAAAACCAACTCCTGAAAGATATTTTGCTACTATTGACCGTTTAGAACGAGAGGTATTTAAAATTGATCGGCCAAAACTAAAAGGAAGGCGACAGGCGATCGTCAAAATAGGCACACCAATTAATCTCAAAGAACACTGGCAAGTCGAGCTAAATAATTCGCTAAAGCCTCAATCGTATTCTCGCCAAAAAGTAATTGATAATTTGACTCAAGCAGCACAACAGGCAGTTCAAGCTTACTTAGATTAATTCTCGATTAAAATCTTTATTTTTAGCGAACAATGTCCAAGATGATCTCTCAAATTACAACAGATACTAGACCCAAAGTTATTTTTCTAGATGCTATGGGTACCTTATTTAAGCTTAAAAGTAGCGTCGGCAAAATCTATCAACAATATGCTCTTAAATATGGTGTTCAAGCGGATGCAGACCTACTTGAAAAGGCTTTTATCAAAAGCTTTAGGTCTGCTCCTCCTTTAGCGTTTTTAGCAGCGGAATTAACCCAACTTAAAGAACAAGAGTTTGACTGGTGGAAAAATGTAGTTAAAACAACTTTTTTGCAGCTTGGCTTACTAAAAAAGTTCAGTAATTTTACGGCTTTTTTTGCAGAAATTTATACTTATTTCTCGAATAAAGACCCGTGGTATGTTTTCCCCGATACAATTAATAGCCTTGAGAAATGGAGTAACCAAGGTATCCAGCTAGGAGTTATTTCCAATTTCGATACCCGCTTAATAAAAGTATTAAATGTTTTAGATCTAGAGCAATTTTTTATTAGCATTACTATTTCTTCGGTTGCAGGATTTGCCAAACCAGACCAAAATATCTTTAAAATTGCTTTAGATAAACACGGATTTGTGGCTCAGCAAGCATGGCATATTGGAGATAGTTTAACTGAAGATTATCAAGGTGCGAAAAATGCGGGAATTAGATCATTCTGGTTGAACCGTGGCTTGTCTTCATTGAATGTTGAAAATCAACTACCAAATTTAAGTACTCTGGGATAAACTTGTCTTTATAACTTGCTTTATATATACACTTTTAAAAAGTTTAAACAAATGGGGGATATAGGTTTTGGACACAGCTAATCAGCAGAGAATTCTAGGATATTTTATAGAAGAAGCAAAAGAACATCTTCAAACTTTGGAGCAGGGGATTCTACAGCTAGCTACATCGGTAAAGGACACGGAAACTGTCAACGAGATGTTTAGAGCTGCTCACTCAGTTAAAGGTGGTGCTGCAATGTTGGGCTACACCAGCATTCAAAAAACTGCTCACCGTCTGGAAGATTCTTTTAAAATACTTAAGGACAATCCTGTTGATGTCGATCAAAAATTAGAGACGCTTTTTCTTAACGGATACGATCATCTACAAGACTTAATCGAACGTTTGGAAAATTCTGCCGACTTTAATGATGGTGATGCCATTGAAATTCTCCAGCAAGCAGAATCGAACTTTGCCATATTAGATCAATACCTACAACAATTATTATCTGGTGGTTCAGGTCAGGTTAATTTGAGTGGGCAGGTAACAACAATACTCAAACAAATGCTGCAAATATTTAAACAGCCTGATAGTCCAGAAAGCCGTCAGAAGCTGCATATATGCTGTAGGCATCTGAGACAAATAGCTCCCGAAGAAGCCAATTGGCAACAGTTATTAACCACGACTCAAAAAGCAATTACCAACAAAAAATATCCTTACGGCACTATTGCTCAGGTAGTTATTAAAGAAATTAAGCAAGCTGGAGATTATTTGAATGCTGGTCAAGCACAAAAACTAGTCCCTAGTAAAAATCTTCAACAGTTAGCTGCTACTGCTGGTGGTCCTGCTGGTGGTACTTATAGCGGTACAGTGAGCATACCTAGAGATCCTCAAGGCGCAGCATTAGCCTTAATGAAAACTTTTAATAAGCAGCAAATTACGCAAATATTTCAAATCATTAAAAGCCGTATTTAAATGTGTATTTTACAACTTGCGAGTTAGATTTGACAACACTAATATATGTCATAATAAATGCTAATGAAGTAGTTTTTTAGATA
The DNA here is from genome assembly GCA_036703275.1 of Coleofasciculaceae cyanobacterium. Lineage (NCBI taxonomy): Bacteria > Bacillati > Cyanobacteriota > Cyanophyceae > Coleofasciculales > Coleofasciculaceae > Coleofasciculaceae cyanobacterium. The sequence goes on from DATNPK010000016.1 coordinate 17,572, forward strand.
ATATTAGTTGTGTTTCAATTTGCTATTCATTCTGCCACTTTGTTTAAACTACTACTGCTTGAACTTCGAGTTGTTGGAGCTTTTTCAATATTAGGTCTTTGTAGTTGGAGTTTAATTAGCTGTATTATGGACGTATTAACTCAAGCAAAAAGAATGCACCAAGTTCCCTGTACTAAGTGCCGTTTTTTTACTGGAGACTACCACCTCAAATGTACTGTGAATCCATCTGTAGCTAACACTGAACAAGCTATTGGCTGTGGCGATTATCGAGACCAATAAATAAGTAATAGTTAGTGTTCATTACCTAGAGTGAACATTTTAGCTACGAGTTAAAATGTTCGAGAATTCTATTTAACCAATCAATTTTTAAAAATCAAATCTTTGCTGGCTCTATTCTGGGTCGCTTATTAGTTCACAGTATCTTTCTCTACCTTGATTATATCTATTGCTAGGATAGCCCATCATTTTATGGATAATCCACTTTTGCGATTTGCCGTCTTTGAGCAGTAAAGCGATCGCCTGTCGCATAATCTCATCATCATCCAGGCAGTGTTTAGTAAAATAGCTGCTGGTTTTACGAAAGCTACTCTTACTGTTTTCACGCTCAAAGTGAAGATATATTTGAGCCAGCAAGATCTTGTAGGACTTAGGTTTTGGCTGGTTGGCAAAAGTCTTGTCCCAAAATAATTCAGATAGTTTCCAATATTCATTCTGGCTTTCGACGGCAGTAATTTTTCGCGCCAAAGATTTTAGTGTGCTGGGGTTGGCTTGAAGAATCTGATGATATAAATAATCAGTTGACAATCCCTGAAGTAAAGTTGCGCCCAAAAACTCCAAGTGCTTATCAGAAGCGGAATGTTCTAGTTCTGGCTTGAGATAGCGTTTGAGCAACGGTATGATTAAGCGTTTTTGTAGCCAATTCCGTGCTTGAGAAAAACCCCGATCAATATATATGGCGCCAACCAAGGCTTTAAACGCTTGCTCAAAAGGATTACTCTGCTTTACTCGCAGACGATGCCGTTCTTCTTTTAAACCCAGAAAGGGGTAGGCTTCTCCCAACTGCAAATCGTACCAAAGATTAGTCAGTCTATCTGATTCATTCAGCTTATCGCGTAAAGCTTTCTGTTTTCCTACCTGAAAATGAGAAAAATGTTGATAGATATAATCAACTAAAACTAAATTAAGAATTGCTTCGCCTAGAAATTCTAGACGCTGATTATTAATTTCTGGCTCATTAATCTGTTTAGCGTAAGAGGGATGTATTAAAGCAAGGCGAAGAGTTTGATCGTATTTAAAGTTGATGCCAATTTTGTTTTCGACTGGTGATGCTTCCCAATTACTACTCATTAGCTGTAATTTCCTAGAATTGAATGCCGTTGTTGCGAGGTGCGATCGCGCCCATAACGTATCATACCTAGATATCTACCGCTATTGGCAAAACTATAGAATATGGATATATCGCTCTAGATAAAATGTTGCTATTTTAGAGTCAATAATATACCTTGACCATTCCCCAGGTTTAGCTTGCTGAGATCTGATACTTCTAAATTAGGAGTTGCGATCGCAATTTCCCATTGAGCTAAATCAGTCTTTAAGATCTTGGTGGCATCTAGCTTAATTACATCCCCTTCAAAATTAGCGATTATTGCTACTGCTGGTTCTTTTTTAGAGTTATGGCGTATCCCATAGACAACAGTTCGATCGCGATCGTCAATCTTATCAAAAGTATCGCTTGGGCCAATATTTTGAGCCAACCAAGAATATTGATGACGAAACTCTCTGGTGGTCAAATTAAATTTGGCTTTTGAGCTATCAACCTTTGATTCATAATTGCCGACATTGCAAACTTGATAGCAATCTTCCATAAACATCAGGGCAAATCTTTTGAGGCGATCTTCATCTAATTTTTTCAGAAAACGTACCATTCCTCCCCGCATCAATTCGCTCAAAGGAGACAATTCTTTAATACAGTGAGTCTCAGGCATAGTACAACACCGTAAAACTTCTACTACTTCGGCTAGATTATTATCTTGCTGAATCATGGCGTGGTTTAGGGCTGTGCCAAACTGTTGAAGCTGCTTAAGTTGCTTAAATCCCATCGTTTTCAGGCGAGGAAAACAGTGGGCTTGTCGGTACAAATTAGAACTGATTTGCCAGTCTAAAAAGCCTACTTCTTCCGACACGACCTTTACGCCATACTGTTCATCAGTGTTGCGGAAAAATAACCAGGGGGCGTGCATAGTAGCGTTAATAAAGTCCATTGGCAAGCCAGGACTAAAACAGTTTACCCAGAGAGTCACGGCAGGATTGTCATAGGCATTGTGCAGTACATCGGGCAAAGTTTTACCTAAATGCCAATTGATTGCTTCTTTAGCATCAATCTGATTGCCGCGTCTGACGGTATCGTGGTTGCCACAGCCAGTAATCCAATGATCGCCCATCGTCATCACTTCCATTACCCGCGACCATTTCTTATCCCAAAATCCTTTGAGACTTGGAGTGTTATGAGCAAAAATTAACGGTCCCCATTGATAAGATTCTGGCTTGAGTTCGATCAATTCGCGGTAGGTAGATTTTTCTTCCCAGCCTTCTTCTGGCCAAGGACGACCATCTTCAAAAATGGTAAAGAGAAGTCGCTTGTGACCCTTTATTTCTTGAACAATGTTGCTCATTTCGAGTAGATAGGCATCGTCCTGTTCTACTCTGCCAGAAAGGGGATTAAAAAAGCGAAAATCCTGACCGCCATCAATTCTGAGCCCGTCTGCACCTGTGTCTATTTTGCGTCGCTGCATTTCCAGGAGAATTGAGCGCACCATTGGTAACTGATGGTTAAGATCCTGACCGTACATATTTGGACCTTTGAGAAACTCGCGGGCAATCAATAATTCGCTTTGATTATCTCCATGTCCGTAAACTATGTCATAGATTAACTGAATTGGATGAGTGGGAAAATTATGTAGAGTGGCAATAAAATCTACCACCTCATCGGGACGCAAAGAAGCGAGTAGGGCGGGGTTGGTAGTGCTTGAGCCTAAAATCGGTACGTCATAACCCCAATCTTGAGTATTTGGTTTAAACAGTTCAATTTCAACTACATCGTCTTCTTCAGCAATAAAGGCAAAAAACTCACTTTCTGGACTGTATTCGTCGCGATATTCAATTGTTGGTTCAGTTGGCAATAGTTCGATCGCATCATAACCAATATAGTTTTGTTCGCTAGGAGTTAGCGGCTTTTCGTGCTTAATCTTGGCAGCAATTTCTTGATAAATACGAGTTAGTCCTTCAATCGTGCCTTCAGAAGAAGCAGTCCCTACATGAATCTGAAGTATGTTTTTGGGATCGCCAACCCGAGGAATCTTAATTTTAGGATCGTTAGATTTAGCAGTACGTTCAAAATAGTCTAAATCTTTTCTATTTGCTTGAAGACTATCTATATCGTATAGCTCGGCAGGAGCAAAAATACCGTAGGGCAGAGAATGCGGAACCAGATCGCGAATTGTCCGCAGCTTTTCGGCGCGATCGACATAGCGTAACCAATAGAAAGAACCAGCTTTTTCTCTAGTTCCTGGCTGCATTCCGGCCACTACACCCCAAATAAATTCTCCCTGCTGTTCTAGGTGCAGGCGATCGCGTTTAAATTTAAGGCTCTGTTCTTTTTCTTGCCAGTCAATCGGCTCTAAAGGAGTAAAAACTTCTAGATAAATTTCTCGCTCATGTAACACATCTCTGATTAACCCTGGCACCCAAAAGCCAATCTCTGTTAATCCATCAGGTCTGTAGTATGCTCCTAATTTACGAGAGATCGCTTTAGTTTGTTCTAGATATGTATTGGTTGAACTTTCTAATCCTGATGCCCAAGCTAGTAATTTTCCTGTAGCTTCGGGAACTAACCTAATTGATGTGTTTACTTCTACTTTCACGCAATTTTCTCTTGATGTGGATGTTTGCCTTTTCCCTTTGTTCATTCTGATGTATAGAAGACAACAGGGCAACTGTTTATCTCAAGTTGTTAAACTTCCTTAAATTTGTGCAGACATAATTAGGCCTGTAAATCTCATTGAATCGCTTGAATAGGTATATTTTGGTTCATGGCGGCAATTAGTGTAGGATTCAGATATGTTGGTTCAATATTTTATTTATGGGGAAAAGAATACGAAGGTGTTCGCTCCAAGTTTAAAGAAAGTCAGTAATGCTGAAAACAATAAATAATATTTGTTTAGTTGTATCTTTAATCTGTGACCGCTGGTCAAACCCAAGTCAATCGATTTGTGTGGATCAGCTTGTTTGAGTTTGATATCGCACCATCAATTACAAAGTAGTTCTGCAATCAATAAAAAATAATTATGAAATCATCTTTAGTTATCCTCTATCATCGTGAACCCCATGACGAAGTAATCAAAGATGGCAAAATCCATTATGTACCGAAAAAAAGTCCGAACGGGATAGTTCCAACGCTCAAAAGTTTCTTTGCAAATGTAAATCAAGGAACCTGGATCGCCTGGAAACAAGTAAATGAATCACAAAAAGATAGCTTTGAAGAGCTGGTAAACATTGAGGGAGAAGCCAACTACAATGTACGACGCATTGCTTTAGACGAAGAACAGGTCAAACAATTTTATTACATTACTTCTAAAGAAGCTTTTTGGCCAATTCTGCATTCTTTTCCTTATCATTTCACTTCAGAAACTGCCGAATGGGAAAACTTTAAAAACATCAATCGTTTATTTGCCGAAGCCGCCTGTGAAGAAGCAGCGGAAGACGCATTAATTTGGATTCATGACTATAACTTATGGTTGGCACCTCAGTACATTCGAGAACTAAAGCCTAATGCTCGAATTGCTTTTTTCCACCATACGCCATTCCCTTCGGTAGACATATTTAACATTTTGCCTTGGCGTGATGCGATTGTGGAAAGCTTGCTCTGCTGTGATATTGTTGGCTTTCATGTCCCTCGTTACTCAGAAAACTTTGTTAACGTTGCTCGTAGTTTAAAACCTGTTGAAGTGCTGAAGCAAGAAGCTGTTGACGGACATATGACCCCAGTAGGCATTGCTCTGGCCGAACCTGAAATAACGACTCAGTTAAACTATAAAGGGCAAATTGTTAATATTGATGCCTTTCCTGTAGGGACAAATCCCCAGTTTATTCAGTCGATTTTAGCCAAGACAGAAACCAAAAATAGAATATATCAAATTAAAGAAGAACTTGGAGGCAAAAAACTAATCATTGCTGCTGGGCGAGTAGACTACGTAAAGGGTAATGAGGAAAAGTTAGCAGCCTATGGTCGCTTATTACAGCGGCGTCCCGACTTACACGGTAAAATTAGTTTTGTCATGACCTGTGTGGAGGCTGCCGCTGGCATGAGAGTTTATGAAACCGCTCAAAGCACGATTGAACAGCTTGTGGGTCAAATCAACGGTCGTTATGGCAAGCTAGACTGGATGCCAGTTCGGTTATTTACTCAACCCATCTCTCTAACTTATTTAATGGCTTACTATAAAGCTGCTGACATTTGTTGGACAACTCCTTTACGAGACGGTTTAAACTTAGTGGCCAAGGAATACATTGTGGCTCATGAAGGGCATGACGGTGTTTTGGTTTTATCCGAATTTGTCGGTGCAGCAGTCGAGTTGCCAGAAGCAATTTTAACTAACCCCTATTCTTTGGAGGGTATGGATCGCGCTATCGAACAAGCTCTAGCAATGTCTGAAGCAGAACAGAAAGAACGGATGTCAAAAATGTACCAAACTGTTACTACTTATGACGTTAAGTACTGGGCGGATCGCTTGCTGGGTAAATTCAAAGACCTAAAGCACGAAACCATTGCCGCATAGACATTCACAAGTGAGATCGATCGAGGATATAGCCAGTCAGAACAACGCTATATCCTTTATCGGTAAGTCATCAATCTTCCCCCGCATGATATGAACTTCTGACCAAAGGTGCCGATCGCACATGAGAAAATCCCAGATCTTGAGCGATCGCACCCAAACGGGTAAATTCCTCAGGAGTCCAATATTTTTGGACGGGAAGATGAGCCAAAGAAGGACGCATATACTGACCAAGGGTAAGGCGATCGCAATTAATGTTTCTTAAATCTTTCAAAGCTTGAATTATTTCAGCTTCTGTCTCTCCTAAGCCCAGCATTAAGCCAGATTTAGTGGGTATAGTGGGATCTATTTCTTTGACCGAACGTAAAACATTGAGCGAGCGAGCGTATTTTGCACCTCTTCTGACTGGTGCTTGTAAACGTTGAACAGTTTCTAAATTATGGTTATAGCAGGCAGGTTTTGCTGAAACCACCGTGGCAATTCTCTGCTTTTGACTCGTAACTGCGTCTTTGCCACTCCAAAAATCGGGGGTTAAAACTTCTATCTTAATTTGAGGATTTGCAATGCGGATTGCTGTCATTACTTGAACAAACCATGCTGCGCCACCATCACTTAAATCATCCCTCGCCACAGAAGTTAGCACAACATAGCGTAATTTCAATAAACTGACTGCATCAGCTACCATTTGAGGTTCATTTGGATCTAAGGTCATCGGCGCATGACCTTTTTCCACCTGACAAAAAGCGCAGGCGCGAGTACAGGTTTGTCCCATTAAAAGGAAAGTTGCTGTCTGATTAGCATAACATTCGCCTCGATTGGGGCATCTTCCTTCTTCACAGATAGTATGAATATTTCTTTGTTTAATAATTCGCTGTACCGTAGACAGCTCACTTGCCCTGCCGATAGGCCGTTTCAACCAGGTTGGTAAAGAAGTAACCTCTGTACGCCAGCTATGTTTAGTCGAATGTGACGGTTGAGATTGATTCATAATGCCTTACTATCAGCAATATTACTGAAACAGGATACAAAAATAATTACCATTTGGATGTTTTTTACTGTTATTTTAGTAATTTAAAAGGGAACTCTAAATTTGTAAACTATAAACTAACTGCCAAAACCAGTCTAGTAGATCTTAGGCATGAGGAGTTAGTCGCTTAGGAGTAAATCGTGTCAACCCACAAAATTCTAGTCATTGATGACAGCAAAGTCATTAGAATGCGAGTCAAAGATATGTTACCAGAAGGGAACTTTGACATTCTTGAAGCCAAAGATGGTCTTGAAGGATTTAATTTGATTAGAACCGAAAATCCTAATTTAATTATGCTGGATTTTCTACTGCCAAAAATGAGTGGGTGGGAAGTATATCAAGAAATTCAGAAACAACAAAAATATCGTTCTATTCCTTTGGTCTTGATGTCTGGTCGTAAGGAAGAAGTTACTGATAAGATAACTGAGCCTTTTGAGCATTTTTCTTTTGTGGAGAAGCCTTTTGATCGCGAACAGCTAGTAGACGCGATTCGTGATGCGATGATGAAGGCCAAAAAACAACCTCAACCTAGCGCGACTGATTTGTCTATGGTATCTGGTGAAACTGCTGCTAATATTATTTCAACTTTGACCACTGAAATCGAGCAATTAAAGCTTAAAGTTGCTCGGCTAGAACGAGAATCAGAACAGATTAAAAAACAGTTTAATCAACTAGTTAATTATATTAAGCAAAAGCTTAGATAAACAAGTTAAGCCAGGCAGTTCTTTGGGAAAGAACGCGCAGCTTTTGTCTATTGCTGAATCTGCAAGACTCGCTCTAATAAGTTAATTTTCATGAACATTTCTAATCCATTGATCATGAATGTCATCTGTCCAGCGTGCTTTGAAAAGAGCGGTAACGGCTAGCCAGATTAAAAAGTCACGAAGCGCTGCTGGATATAGAACACAAGCATCGTAAACAACAGTAAAATTTGCCATCTATTATTTTTATTATTTTTGAAGCCTTGCGTAATATTCTAAGAAGAGCGATCGCGCCTTGATCTCTCCTCAACTCCAGTCAATAGGCAAAAATTAGATTAAGATATGTCATTATCCTATTGAGGTACTGATGTCTCTCAATTTAGATTCGGTTGAAATATCTGTAATAATTCCTCTGTATAATGAGTCAGAAAGTATTGAACATCTGTTTACCAGATTGACTCCAGTTTTAGATCGGCTCGATACTAGCTATGAAATAATCTGCATTAATGACGGTAGCCAAGACGATACTCTCAACAGGCTAATTGAAATTAATCATCGAGATCCTGCCATAAAAATAGTCAATCTTTCGCGTAACTTTGGTAAAGAAATTGCTTTAACCGCAGGTCTAGATTACGCAAGTGGTGCCGCGGTAATTGTGATCGATGCCGATCTCCAAGATCCTCCAGAATTGATTAAGAAGTTAATTGATAAATGGCGGGAAGGTTACGATGTAGTTTATGCTACCAGGCGATCGCGCCAGGGAGAAACTTGGTTAAAAACAATATCTGCCAAAGCCTTTTATCAAACCATTGGTAGAATGAGCCGTGTGCCAATACCTGCCAATACAGGAGACTTTCGGCTGCTAGATCGTCGAGTGGTAGAAGCTATCAAGAAACTACCTGAGAGAACCAGATTTATGAAGGGCTTGTTTGCTTGGGTAGGATATAAGCAAACTTCGATTTTATTTGACCGCGAACCACGCTACTCTGGTAAAACTACTTGGAGTTATTGGAAGCTGTGGAACTTTGCTCTTGACGGTATTATCTCCTTTAGTTTTTTACCGCTTAAAGTTTGGAGTTATATTGGCGTAACTATTTCGTTTATATCCTTGCTATATGCTTTAATGCTGGTAATTCGCACGCTTATTTTTGGAGTTGATGTTCCTGGCTATGCGTCTTTGATGGTAGCAATTTTGTTCTTGGGAGGAATACAGTTAATTACGTTAGGAGTGCTGGGAGAATATTTAGGTCGAGTTTACGAAGAAGTAAAAGGTAGGCCATTATATTTTGTACGAGAAGAATATGGCTTTAGAAATCAAAAATCAACTGAAGGCAAAATAGTGTCTTCCCCGTATAAAAGTCAAGAGTCGCAAAATGCTCAAGCTTAAAAATAGCGTTGTTTTATTAACTGTTTTCTGCATTATTGCCACGGGAATAGGTGTGGTAATTATCGCGGGGATAGATCGCCAACAGTTACAAACATGGCTGGAAACAATGGGAGTTTTTGCGCCACTTATTTATATCGTTCTTTATACAGTCGCTACTCTGCTAATTCTGCCTTCCACTCCTTTGAACTTAACAGGAGGGGCAATTTTTGGCATTTGGTGGGGAACATTATGGACTACTATAGCTGCACTAGTAGCTGCGATCGCCGCTTTTGCTTTTACTCGTACCGTTGGTAGAGAATTAGTTGCTCAAAAACTTGCGGGGCGTTGGGATGCGGTTGATGCTGAAATACGCCAGGGTGGTTTATTTTATCTGTTTGCCATCCGCCTGTTGCCGATTATTCCCTACGGTATCGTTAACTTTGTAGCAGGTTTAACCTCGATTAAATTTAAAGACTATTTGACTGGCACTATGTTAGGTACTGTACCAGGGGTTTTACCTTTCGTAATGATGGGTGCAGGGATTAGTGAATTGTCTCAAGGTAAGATTTTACCTCTAATGTGTGCTTTTGCCTTAACTGGAATATTAGTTGGTGGTGCAACCTGGTATCGTCGCCGTCGGCAAAGTCTTCAAAAAGCTTTAGCTAGAGGTAGCGATCTAACTTCTCCTCCGTTACGCGATCGCCAGTAGCAATATGCTGGCTAAATGAATTGGCTTATAGCTGCAAGATAAAATATAGATAACTTAGCTTTGGGAAATATCAATTCCATGACGGCAATTACAGTTAACTTCAACTCGATTATTAGATATTAGCGACGAACAGTTTGATCAACTCTGTATTCATAATCCTGATACCAAATTTGAGCGTAACGCCGATGGAGAAATTGTAATTATGCCTCCTACTGATGAAGAGAGAAAACGCAATACAGACTTAATTGTTCAGTTAGGTGTTTGGAATCGACAAAGCTTTACTTTAGATCTAGCCAATATTTTTTAAGCTAAATTATCATGTCCGAAATATCTTTAGATTCGATTCTCTTTCCCGTTTTAGAAGAAAAGTATTTGCAAGATTTAGAAGCTTGTGGCACAGCTTTGGAACTTAAGCCAGGAGATATTCTCTATCAAGAGGGTGATAGTGCTTACTGTTTTTATGTGGTTTTGTCTGGACAAATTAAAATTACGAAACAGCTTGGTATAGAGGAAATTGTAGTTACCATCCATCGTCGGGGTGAGTTTACGGGCGATTTAAGTATGTTGACGGGAGGGATTTCTCAAGCAACCGCTAGCAGTATTGATACGAGTCGAGTAATTCAGTTTGAAGATTTTAAAGAATTACTCAAAGGTTGTCCTCGAAGTATCGATCTATTTGTGCCGGCTTTGGCAGAACGTTCTAAAGATTTAGAAATAAGGCTGCGTCAGCAAGAGAAACTGGCAGCATTAGGTAAGTTATCGGCAGGATTAGCCCATGAATTGAATAATCCCGCAGCAGCAGGCAGAAGAGCTGCTAAACAGTTAAACAGCGCGATCGCCTCTTTACAGCAAAATATGCTTTCACTGCGCGGTAAACATTTTTCAATCCATCATCGTCAGCTATTAAGTGAACTGCAACAACAGGCAAGACAAAAAAACTGTAAATCATGCTTATCTCCCTTAGAACAAAGCGATCGCGAAGATGAATTAGCCGACTGGCTGGAATCTCTGGGGATAAACAACGCTTGGGAATTATCTCCTAGTTTAGTTAGTGCAGGAATCGAGCGATCGCAATTAGCAACTTTAGCCAACGAAATGGAATCTTCTGCTTTCAGCGAAGCCTTGATGTGGCTTGAGGCGACTTTAACGATGAATGGTTTAGTTAATGAGGTAGAACAAAGCACTAGCAGGATTTCTGACTTAGTAGGAGCGATCAAAAACTATTCTTACATGGATCGAGGTGCGGTACAGGAAGTAGATCTGCATGAAGGTTTAGATGATACTCTCAAGATTTTACATCACAAGCTTAAGTATGGTGTGACGGTTCATCAAGAATATAATACCGACATTCCTAAAATATCTGTCTACGGCGGTGAACTAAATCAGGTATGGACTAACTTAATTGATAATGCGATCGATGCGATGGATGGAAAAGGAGAATTAACAATACGCACCAGTCAAGAAAATAACTGTGTGTTAGTGGAAATTATTGATAATGGTGCAGGTATTCCCACAGAATTTCAATCCCGCATCTTTGAACCTTTTTTCACTAGCAAAGGAGTAGGTAAAGGAAGCGGTTTAGGTTTAGATATTTCTCGTCGTATTGTCGTACAAAAGCACAAAGGCAATCTCCGCTTTGAATCTCAACCAGGAAGAACTAATTTTCAGGTACGTATTCCGATCGAACAATCTACTTAAATCTACCGCCTTATTTAGCTCGTTTGTTATTTAAGTTGTCCACAGATGAACGCAGATGGATGAATCGCTTTGTCTGTTTAGGTTTTGGCTTGGGATGATTGGATGAGCGATCGCTTTATTTAGCTAATTTGTTTAAATTAAAAATTCCAGTCAAGGTAATTGGTACTCTGATTGGAATTTTATGAGACTTTTTTTAAAAGTGGATTATTTTATTTATAGAAATTGATAGCCACGATCCTTAAGCAAATTTATGATGCTTGACCAATTTTTGGCTCAATACCAGCTAGTAAACGCTGAATATTAGCTTTGTGGCCTAAAATTACATATAGTCCCGCGATCGCGGCAAAGATCGTATAGGGTAGAGGCTGATTAAGCGCAATCATCAAAATGTTAACCGCGATCGCACCGCAGATTGAACTGAGAGAAACGATGCGTGAAATGCTCAAAATAATTCCAAAGCTAGCTAAAGTTCCTAAAGCAACTAAAGGATTCATCACGAACAAAACGCCTAGAGTAGTAGCAACAGATTTACCACCAGTAAAGTTGAGCCAAATCGACTTACTGTGACCAATAATGGCACTTAAAGCCGCTCCTGTAATTAACCAAAAATGCCAGCGTTCTGGTAAAAAGTTAGTAGGTGCATTAGCATAAACTAAATTCACTGAAGCTATTGCTAATAAACCTTTAAGTAAATCAATCGCCAGTACTGCGATCGCAGCAGGCTTACCTACTGTACGTAAAACATTAGTTGCTCCAGTTGAACCAGAACCATATTCTCGAATGTCAATTCCTTTTAAATAATGTCCCGCTAAATATCCTGTAGGAATTGATCCCAATAGATAAGATAACAAAAGCAGTAGCGTGCAAATAGCTAAATTTATGCCCATATTTTTTTATACATTTTTTATACATTGTGCATTTAGGACTAGTTTAACGGCTTTTAGCCTTAAAAAAATACCTGCACTAACGTAAATTTAGATTAACTATTACTAATATAAATAATTAGCAGAAGTCGATTTATTGGTGGAAGCAAAAGCTAGCCAGAGGGGGAACTTCAGCATGGATAAATTCAGCAGTTCTTCTGTCTCATCAATAATAATCATGGGCAATAGTTTGTCTGCCAGCAAACGTTCGGCACGCTGTACCAGAATTTCAGGAGAATCGAACAGCACTACGCCTCGGTTAGCACCAAAATTGCTGCGGGATATTCCCAAACAGTCTTGTAATCCTCTACGCCATTCGCCTAGATTTTCGGGGGTATCTGTCAGAACTAAAATTCGACAGCGATCGCCATATAAACTATGCAAAATAGAAATTGCTGCCGAAGCAACTAAAATATTTTGCAGACGGCTGCCCATACTATCTACAGCACCTCTACCTCCTTGAACAAAAAACCAATCCTGAACCTTTTTGGCTTGATTTGCTTCAAATGTACGCCTTAATTGCCAAGGAGAGCCATAGTAGTCGGGTTTATTGCGATATTGATTTAAAAGCTGCTGAATACGTCTACTTTGGTCGGCAAAAGTAGGTTCGGAAAACTGTGATTGAGGAGCTTGGGCAGAGGGATTTCTAGATCTACTTCTTTCATTCTCTCTTCTGCTACCTCTTTCTCTTTCATCTCGACGAGGATCTCTGCTTCTGACTCTTTCTCTCGATCTAGATGCAGGTGCTTCGACGCGAGCTAATTCCAATTTTTCCGCAGCAGTCGCCAAATCCTGTAGACTGCCAACCAGATAGTCTTTAAAGCCTTGAACTCTGACAGCCAATTCCTGAGATGAGCCAGCAAAATTGCTGCGCATTTCCTGATTAATTCTTTCTCTACGGCGTTCGAGCTTTTCGATTTCAATTTGCAGAGCCATTTTGCGCTCTTTTAATTCCTTAGTTCCCTCCTCTACCATCTGCCCCATATGTTCTTGGACTTCTCTTGCCTGCTGCAAAAGGATTTGTTCTTTTTGCGCCTTTAATTGCTCAATTTCTCGATGTAAATTAGCTTTGCGCTGTTCTAGCTGTTCAACTTCATCGGTTTCAGTTTGATTTTGAGATTGAGGAATATTAGTAGCTGCCAGAACTGATGGTTCATCTAACCAGCGATCGACAAAAAGTTCTGGTTCGTCTGGGGACTCATCTAAAGGCGGACTTTCTGGATCGATACTGCTTTCACTATCTTCTGCCAGTTCTGTATCTAAAGTCGAGGCTGATAACTCAAATTCTGATAGTTTAGATTCGGGATTCTCAGCAGTGAGATCTAATTCAGCTGATTCTGCTTCTATCGGAACGTCTATAACATCATCTTCCGACCAAATGTCTGCAATGGCATCTGATGTTACTTTAATCGACTTGTATTTTAATTGTAGTTCGTCTAATGATTCAATAGGTTCAAAGTTAGTATTGTCTGATTTAGGATTAGAGGGAGTTTCAGAATTCATAAGAATGCCAGGATAAGTAATATAGTTTAAACAAAAAGGGTGATAAATCTAGTTTTTTAACGAGGATAATGCTTATGCAGACAATCTGCCAGAGTTTTAGCATCAAAAATAATTGGTAGGAAATGAATACTTTTAACTTCTTTGAAATAAAACAGAATAGGAATAGGCGACCAAAAAATTTCCCAATTTGACCATTCACTATAAGGAAAACTGCGGATTACTTTGCCAGAACGAAGCACATTAAGAGCCTGGTCGGTAAACTGTAATCTAATTAAAACCGTCTGAATGGTTAAGAATAGACCGAAAATAGCGATCGCCACGGCTAACCACAACGAAACCAAAGACAACGCTCCAGCTCCTAAAATTAGCAATACGGGAATTTTAAAGTTAGGTGAGAGTTCTACTACTTCGGTTGGGTCAGCTTCAATATTGGTAGTCATTTGCATATCTCGGTTTAATTGATATAGAAAAGGCTTGTTTCTTATTCTGCCATTATCATGTTAGGAATTAGAAGTAGCATTTTCTGCTAGGGTTATGTCTTTTATTTTACAATGACCTAAATTTTGGCTTTACTTAATCAAAGCTAATTGCTGTTTAATTCAAAAACTGACGACCTAGACCTTGGAACATGATCCATGACAAAAAAAAGTTAGTAATAAAAATCGCAATTAAAGCCATAACTACGGCGGTGGTGGTAGACTCTCCCACCCCTTTTGCCCCTCCAGTAGTAGTCAACCCCCAGTTGCAACCAATAATCGCAATAATTCCGCCAAAAATGACGGCTTTAATTAAAGCACTAACCAGATCCCAGATTTGCAAGAAAGTCTCGATGGACTCGATGAAAGTGGTTTGAGAAATACCATAAAACAAGTTGGCGACCAAAACTCCACCTATAAGACCCATGACCAACGAAATTATCGTTAAAATTGGCAGCATTGCACAGCAAGCAATGAGACGAGGAATAACCAAATAGTCTATAGGGTCACTTTTTAAGACATAAAGAGCATCAATTTGTTCGGTAACTTTCATCGTACCTATTTCCGCAGCAAAAGCCGAACCTACCCTGGCAGCAAGAACTACCGCAGTCAATACGGGAGCTAATTCGCGACTCAAAGCCAGAGCTAATACTCCACCAATAGCTTGAACCGCTCCAAAATTGAGGAACTCGCGGGCAACCTGAATAGTAAACACCATGCCGACAAACGTAGCTGTCACCAGAGCAATAATTAAAGAATCTGGACCGACGATCGCCATTTGTTCTTGAGTATTACGCTGATGTATTTTGCCTTGCAGCAAGTGAATCACAACTTGTCCTGCCAAAAAAAATGATGCCAATGAACGTTCTAGCCATATTTGAAATCCGTTACTAGAGTTACTGCTCATTAATTGATTTTACGACTGAATATTGCGCTAGGGATAAAAGAAAAAGTACTAAGGTAGTATCTGTTCCCATTGCCTAGAATTCAATTCCTGGTTGAGCTTTGACTCCTTGCTCGCGGAATGGATGTTTAATTAAAGACATTTCAGTAACCAAATCGGCGATCGCAATTAGTTCCTGGGGCGCACCTCTTCCTGTCAGGATAACGTGGGAGTCGAGCGGTTTTTGGGATAGACCTTGAATCACAGTATTAACGTCCAAATAACCTAGCTTTAGTGCGATATTAACTTCATCCAACAAAACTAGTCGATATTCAGGATCGAGAATATACTCTAAACTTTTTGTCCAAGCAACGGTGGCTTTTTCCACATCTCGTTCGCGATCTTGGGTGTCCCAAGTAAATCCTTCCCCCATAGCGTGAAATTTTAGCCGATCCTGCCATGTTTCTAACACCGCTTTTTCGGCAGGTTCCCAAGCGCCTTTGATAAACTGCACTATTGCCACCTTATAGCCATGACCGAGCGATCGCATGACCATACCTAGAGCTGCGGTTGTTTTGCCCTTACCGTTACCCGTGTTAACGATGATTAGACCTTTTTCCTGATTTTTTTCAGCCAGACGCTTTTCTTGAACCTCCTTGCGACGCTGCATTTTTTGCTTGTGCTGTTCGTTGCTGATTGTTGCTTCACTCATGTTTATTTTTAAGGTGTATCGGTGATTAGTAATTTTGTTTTTTTTAACTATCAGCTAAGAGCTATTAGTATTTAGATAGGCGATCGCTTATTCTGCACCAGGGAGATTATCCCCCGAAGTTTGATTGATGTGCTGAACTAACCCTAAATCTTTAACAATATGCGCGCTCGCCAACCCTGAAGCAAAGCTCCCAGCAACTGTCGATCGTCTGTTAATTATCCTTTAAAAAGTCCTTGAGGACGTAGCAGCAGAATAAAGATCATAATTGCTAAAGCGACTCCCAACTTATATTCTGAGCCTAAGAGGGGAACACTCAACTCTTGAGCAATGCCGATAATAAACGCGCCGGCGATCGCGCCGTAGGGATTACCAATGCCACCCAAAATGACTGAGGCAAACATCGGCAGAATCAAAAACCAACCCATATTAGGACGCACCACGGCAATCAAACCATACATTCCTCCAGCCAAGGCAGTTAAAGTTCCTGTAATTACCCATGTCCAGAGAACAACTCGTTCAACATTTATGCCTGAAACTCTGGCTAAATCTATGTTGTCGGCAACAGCCCGCATTGCTTTACCGATTTTTGTGTTTTGTAAAATAAAATGTAGGGCAATGATAGCGGTGATCGCTAAACCAACTACTACGATCCGATAATAAGCAACTCTTAGATCTCCCAACTGTAAAGCAGGTATTACGGGTAAGAGATAAAGTTGATTACTACCGCCATAGAGCAGCAAAATTCCGTTCCGCACGAACAAAGCAAGTCCAATGGAAATAATAATTAGAGTCGTATCGCTAGCACGGCGATCGCGCATTGGTTTCCAGAGCAGATATTCGGCAATCAACATGGCAATAATTGTTCCCCCCGCCCCTAAAATCATTGCCAGCCAGATATTTAACCCCCCAGTGTTAGCTAACCAGGTTAAATAAGCTCCTAGCGTCATAAAGTCCCCATGCGCAAAGTTAGAAAGATTGAGGATGCCGTAAGTAAGGGTCAAGCCGATAGCAGCCAATGCAAGAATACTACCAACAGCGATGCCGTTAACAATAAGCTGGAGATCGATCATTATATTTTCAGGTTAGTAACCGCGTTCTGTTGTTAATTAGCTCCACTATATTAAAACAGCTTCTACATTAGGTTATTAACCTTGGCGATCGTTAAATATTGATCGAGAACAAATATTCTTAATCGAGGTCAATTACAATTATGATGCTTTTCGTAATGTACACACTCATCGCAAGGACCTTCAGGATTGATGGCACAGCGAATATAAGGAGAGTGTGCATTATTGACACAGGTAGTGTCGCCAATGAAATATTTAGTCACTGGTCTACGACGATCTCTCAAGGGATGGGTATCGCCAGTGTAGCGATAGGGATCGTGGTATAGTCTACCTCGATGATGATTGTAAGTAGTTAAGATTTGGGCGCGTCTTAACCTCGTCTGCCAGCGTTTCTTAGCTTTCTGAAATATGAGCAAATAAACTAAGGATGGCAAAATACTTAATAGGAGGATAAGAGCTAGCTTGATGACAAAATTGGCAGAAATGTTAGTCATATTGAGCTAGGTAAATATTGTGAGGGGCTAGTTTGGCATTTCTTTATTTATTATCCCTGTTAAATCAAATCTGGCTCGATTAATTGGAAAATAATTTTATATTTCCTCATTTTTAGTTTCAATTCTCGCTACTTGGTTAGGCTAGAAATTAGATTTTTGATAGTTTAGTTATTTTCAATAAGCTAATTACATAAGGCTAAGACGCTTTTACATACCTCCGTTGGGATTAAGCGATCGCAATGTGCTAAGAAAATCTCAGCACATTTTGCGTTCATAAGTGTTTAGAGGAGTAAAAATTGGGGAATGAGACCTCAAAAATGAGGGAAGTTACTCTAAATTCTAACTTCTGAAGATGAAATTTAACTTAGTACTAATGGTATAAAGCCACGTTTAAGTTCTTGTATTTTTACCTGTCGCGCTTTTAAAGCCGTTTGCAAAACCCTCATTGCTCTTTCGGGCTGACCCGTCCCACAAAAAAACAAATCGGCAGCAAAATAACCATGTTCTGGCCAAGTATGAATTGCAATATGAGACTCTGCTAAGGTTGCTGTTGCGGTTACACCATGAGGGCTGAACTGATGAACACTTAAGTCTATTAGAGTTGCTTTGCCCGCAGAGATAGCTTGCAGTAATGCTTTGCGTATTGCTTCGGGATCGTTGAGTAATTCAGCTGGTGCTTGCCAAGCATCTACAATTAGATGAGTTCCCATTTTTTCCATGCGTTTAACCTTTAATCAACTAACTGAATTAATAGAGAAACTATTGTAACTAATACATTGTGCTAAATATTTCTAGCTTAATGAGTATTTTCAATAAAATTCCCTTTTGTTAAGATAGCGTTTAATGTTTACTTTATTTATTCTTAATCTTTCCTTATGGGGTTCACCAAGCAAAAAAAAGATGATTCTGGCTGATGTACAAGGCGATCGCTAATATCGCTAACGGCTAATCCTCAATACTCCATCAACTACGCTACCAAAATCTAAAGTAATCCCCGATAGCGAATAAATAGCAAGATAACCGCCCACGAACCTAGGGCTACTTTTAAGGCAACCAGAATATTAAGTAATGGAATCATCCCACCACTAAATAGTGCGCCCAATTCTCCTTGGGGCAATTGCCATCCAGTCAAGGTGACAATAGCCAGAACGATAAAAATTAGTACTGAAACTTTTTCCCAGGTAGCAGCGTGCCATTTTTGATATATTGCTTCCATCCATTGAGATGATGAGGTGATAGCAATCAAACCGATCGCTGTTCCTCCAGCCACCCCCGCAGCAAACCCACCGCCTGGGCTAAGATGACCGCGAATTGCCAGTTCAATACTTACCAGTGCAGCAATGGTTGCTCCCAGACGCGCCAAAACAATAGAAGGGCGATCGCTAAACTGATAAACTGTTTTGATCGGTTGTTCATCTGCTAAAAGAAAACCCACACCCAAAATTGCGATCGTAAATACTACTACTTCAAAGATTGTGTCATAAAGACGATTGCGAAAAATGATGCCTGAAACTACATTAGATACTCCACTATCTTTTACTATCGATTCAACAATCGAAACTCCGTCCCATTCTGCTGCTGGATTGGGCATAACGAGCATTTTGACGAACAAGGCGATTCCTGCTGCAACATAAAGCCATTTCATTAATGTTTATTCTCCACGTTTGATATCGGTATATATCTCAGAGTTGTCTCTGGCAGAGATGCTTCAGTTTGCATAATTTCAAATAGACGACGAACTCTAATCGTAGTGTTATAGATTTTTTCAACATTTGATTTTGCTGTATCGTCGCCTAATAGTTCTACTCGTTTGGTACAGGTAGCATGAACTTCTTTAGCCATCAACGCCTGTTCTAAAGCCTGTAAATTAGAATATTCGATTAGTTCCAGACGTAAATAATGTTTATTGCTCACTTTTTTAATCTTGGCGATTAATTCGGCAAAATAGCTTTCTTGTTCTGTTTGCGACTTAATTATTCCCAAGCGCATCACTAAAGATGAACGAACAGCGATCGCATAAAGCGTAATCGCTAACATCGTACCTACCAAAGCTTCGGTTAAAGCTACATCCGCAGCCCCTAAAATCGCATAAATTAAGGTTGCTAAAGCTCCTAAGATCCCTCGAATTACTAGAGCATGATAGGGATTAGCTTGAAATACCAACATCAAAGCTGCTAAAGGTAGCAGGGCAATGATGACATAAACATAATGATCGATCATTGGTGATTTTGTTAGTAGTTAGTTATCAATTAGTTGTCAATTATCATAGTTCGCCTCATTCTTGATTGCGCCAGCACTCGAACAATAGGCTAGGACATAACCCAGTACTGTATTCCAAATTGCTAGAGAAATAATTGCTAAAAGCAACAGCGACCATTCACTAGGTATTTTTAGCAGTAACCCGAAAATAATACTCATTGAACCGAGAGTATCGGCTACCGAAAGACTGTGGAGTTTGAATAATACCGATCTGTTGCCGATTAACGGTAATGTTCCCCAGAACCAGAAAATAATGCCAATAACTATCAAGCCATAACTTAAAACATCAATCATACTTCGTTCATCCGTTTAATTAAATTTGCCAAGAGCATTAACGCCGCATTGCCTACACTCAGAATAATGACTGCAACTACCCCAATCGACCAATCATCACGCCAGACGGAGATAACCAACATCATAATTGAGGTTTTAGTAGCAATACTGGCAAATGCCAGCATTTTTTGCCAGATATCATCATCTTGGCAAGCTTCATAAATTGGTATTAGTAAAGCTAAAATCATCGCTATTAAAATTGAATCCATGTTTAATTTTGATTAGTTTAAAAAAGTTTAAAAAGTAGAAAATAATTTGGTTTTTCTGGTGGTATATATTAGTTTTTGCTTGGAGTAAGATGTTTTCATATGAACATTTTTGACGTTGTCATAGTAGCTTTGAAGGCTAATAAAAAGCTAAATTTAAAACAATTTTTAGGACTTGATATATTTTTGTTAACAGTCGCAAAGCGGTTTTAAGCGTGTTTATGTGCTGCTAGATAGCTATTTTAAAAAATAGAATGTTCATATATGAACATTTTAAAATGAGCAAAAAAGATTGTTGTTAGCGATAAAAAGAGGGAATTTTATAGTTTTATTTTAATTTTGATATTTAATCAGTATTTGTAACTCTTGTTTTGTTAAATTATTATGGCGAAGAGCGAATATTTAAGGTAAGAATAAATAATTATAATTATTTCTAGCGGAGTTTTTTTCGTTTAACTTGGTGTACTTCATACCAGCCCTGTTCGTCATATTTCACCACAATAGTTTTAGGAGTAAAAGTAATCAAAAAGATATCCAAAAATATAAGTCCTGGTGTTCTTCGAGGTTTAACTCTTTTTCTAACAATTCCTTCATCGTTATGGGGGCGTAGCATAATTTGGATCGCTTCTACATAAGCCTGAGGAATTGCCACAATAATTTCCCACAACACCCGAAGCCAGTCTTTTAACCCTCCTAAGGATGTACGACTACGGGGTAATAACAAGGCGATCGCCACACCAATAATGATATTTGCCAAACTATAATCGGCGGTAAGTAAAAACCAGATTGTCAGTCGCAGGATTATATTGAGAATTGCGCTCGCGTCCATACTGTCCAAAAAAGTAAAATTAACATCAAACTCATCACCCCAATTAAATGATCGAATTGTTCGATCGCCCGTGGTAATTTGATTACCAACTTTTGAAAAATTAAAAGATATGCCAGCCAGCCAATAGCAATTGTTACCAGTGGTTTAACAATATTTTTAAGAGTGTAAGCTTCGTAATAAAAACCATTTGCTGCAATTAATCCGCCGAGTAAGATAACCATTGCCCACCAAAAACCAGGGTGTATCTTCTTTCCCTCTTTAAGCACCACGTCATCATGCCAACCCTGTTTTCGATGGGGTAAAAAAATAAATTTGGCAAAGGAAATTGCTGTTCCCAATGCAGCAATGTTCATGGCAATAACCTGCCAGGGTAAGAGGTTTTTGGTAGTTAACACCTTTGCCCCAAAGCCAGACAATAAGGGAAAGCCAGAAATCGAAAAACTAGCGATCGCACTTGCAATCCAAATCTTGGTATCAATGGGCTGTTGCTGCAACTGTTTAAAGTTACGACTGGGTAAAACACCCGCAATTAAAAATAAAGCAGACTTTACTAAACCATGAGTCAGGGCATAAAAACCGGCTACCACTGGCGCAGCAAGGACAAAACCTAATTGAGAAATGGTGTGAAATGCTAGCATCCGCTTAGTGTCTTTTTCAAATACGGCATAACCAACTCCTAAAAGTGCCGTAGCAACACCAAAAAGCCGAACGATAGGATCGATTTCTTCTAACATCAACGCGCAACGCACCAGGGGAAATACACCTGCTTTGACCACAACACCTGAAAGCACCGCTGATACTGGGGTTTCTGATTCGGAATGAGTTGAGGGCAGCCAAAAACCTGAAACAAAAATACCACCCTTGACTAATAATCCTAGAAAAATTAGGGCGATCGCCTCAGGAGGTGAACCGAGCAAACCTGCATAATTAAAGGAATGATGTGCCTGATATACCAGCACCGCACCCACTAAATAAAACAGCATGGCTACATTGCTGATGAAAAGGTAGCGCAATCCTACCCAAATTGATTTGTCAGTACGAGGATAGGCAATTAGAAGAAAAGCAGCAATACTAATTACTTCTAACGCTACATACAGGCTAATGAAATCGGCACAGATAAAAGTGGCGTTAACGCTGCCATGCAGAATAGTTATCTGCATATAGAAGAAAGCTTTTTTACCGCTTTGCCAACAGTAAAAAATTACTGCTGCTGTAACCAAAGCATTAGTTAGGATAAAAAAGCCACTTAATTGGTCGATGAGTAAAGTAACGCCGAAATTATCTAGTAACTGGATATTTAAAGGCGATCGCTCTAAAAATATCTGTAAGGCATAGCCAGACGAAACCAATGCTATCCCCAATGCCAACCAGCGATCGAGCTGGGGTAGGAGATAAATCACGAACCCGATAAAAAATGGTAAGGCAAGCCAGGCGAGGGTAATGGCGATCATAGCGTATTATTCTCTTCGATCGCGCTAGTTTCCAGTGTGGGATTATTCTTTGCCAACTTCATAACTCCCACCAACATCAAAGCTTGTATTGACAAGCCAATGACAATCGCTGTTAAGATAACCGCTTGGGGAACAGGATCGGCATAAGCAACATTGTCTTTATTGCCCACAATTGGCGTAAACATACCATTCCGTGATGCCACTAATACGTAGTAGGCAATTACCCCTGTACTCATAATGTCCATCGAAATGATTTTCATCACCAGATTTTTCTTGAAAATAATCCCAAAAAATCCACATAATACCGTGGCAAAAACACAAGCTTCTAACATATTTTATTTAACCTTAAACATTTATCATTAAACACTTTTTAAAGCTTGAAAATTGCTTATTTTAAACTTAAAAAAAGTAAAAATAACTAGGCAAAATTTGACATTTCAATTCACAAAGATAAGTTATTAAGTTTGTACATAGACTAGACACTCATCGTCATTAGTTAGCGTAAAAGGGTAAAATTACTCAAGAAACATAAAGTTACGATAATTGGTTTTGGTTGGAACGATCGCGTAACCTACAAAAAATACCACCAATAACTTTTTTTAAATACCATTTTTGAGTAAAAAAATCATTGGAAAAATCAACGCAATGCGGAAGATAAACCAAGAAGCAAATTCTAATGCTTTTTGAGGGGAAATATCTACATTTTTAGATTTTAATTCGATTGTACTGGGTAATATTAACACTGCCGCAAAAACGTAAACAGTAAAACAAAACCAAACTAAAGTATTTTGCTCTGTAACTAAATAATTCATGATCTTTATTAGACCTATAGATTTATATCTATAAAAAAACTTTTTGCATAGTAAATATACTATATTGCATCCAAGAAAAAAACAACCACAGATGTATTTAAGTTTTTACTCTCTGTAAGGTAGTTAATTAAACAATTCTTAAAGTCAATGTCAGATAATTTTTAGATTAAGTGACAGCTAAAAAGTATTTTCAATCAATGAAATTGTTAACTAGATATTTTTATCAAATCAAATTAGACAAAGCAATTCTTTGGTGTTATTTAATTTGGTACTTTGTTATAGTTTATTTTTATTTCGATCCTTCGCCTAAAATATGGATTAATGCGATCGGCATTAGTGGTGTAATCGGTACTGGTTTGATGTTGAGTGTTTCTTCTAAGAAAATTGGTATCAGAGATCATTGGCAGACATTTAGGTTATATCTAATGCCGTTTTGTGTTTCCAGTTTTTCTGCATTGATCAAAGGCCAAGGATTTATCGCAGTAATATCACCAAAAATTCAAGAAACTACTGTAGCAATATCTTGCTGCGCTATCTTTCTGTTAGTTATTATATTAATCAAATTAATTAAGCACAAAAGCGTTTCCTAATTCAATTAATAATTCAATTAGTAGGGTGAGCTATTGCCCACCTGCCAATTATTGATTATTGGTAACAGCTAAATCTGGCTTTTCTACTACTTCTCCTTTTTGGAAAGCAAAGCGTAGTAGAGGAGGAGCAATAAAGGTAGTTAAAATTACCATGATAATAATTGCTGCCTGTAAAGGCTTATCTAAAACGCCACTGGCTGCACCAATACCAGCAAAGACTAAACCAACTTCCCCCCGAGGAATCATCCCAACACCAATGGCTAAACGATTTACTTTCTCTTGACCAAAGACTGCCCAACCAGTAATCACTTTACCGATAATCGCTACCACAATTAAAAAAGCTGCAATCACCAATCCTTGACGATTATCAGCACTGGCGGGATTCAAGACGCTGAGATCGACTCTTGCCCCTACCGATATAAAAAAGATGGGAACTAAGATGTCTGCAATCGGAATAATTTGCTGATCTAACTCTTTACGTTTGTCAGTCTCATCTAAAACCAAACCAGCAGCAAAAGCACCTAAAATTGCTTCTAAATGAATAGCATTAGCTAAAAACGCCATCGACAGAGCAAAGATTAACGCAGGAATGACTAAATTACCTCTAGTTTGTAATTTTTCGGCGATCGCAACAAAGCTTTTATTAAAGAATTTACCTAAAAAGATCGAGCCTAACAGAAAAGCTGTAGCACTGATAATTAAGTAAATTAAATTAGTGACATCTACTTCTCCTGTTTTTGCCAACGATGCCACTACCGCTAAAACAATGATGCCGAGAACATCATCAATCACCGCTGCGCCGACAATAATCTGACCTTCCGTAGATTTAAGCTGTCCTAACTCCGATAGCACCTTGGAGGTAATACCAATACTGGTAGCAGTCAACGCTGCCCCCGCAAACACCGCAGGAATAGTTGGCATTCCAAAGATGAACATCAATCCTACTGTACCAGCGACGAAAGGAGCAACAACACCAACAACTGCAACAATCGCCGCTCTCGAACCAACTTTTTGTAATTCTCTTAAATCCGATTCTAAACCAATTTCAAATAAAAGAATAATTACTCCTAGTTCGGCTAAAACAGAGATGACTTCACTAGAGGAGGCAAATACCTCTTCAATGCTTTCAGGATTTAAACCCGCAATCTGCTGCAAAATAGTCATCACAACCGAATCGCTAGCAACCGCCCCAGCTGAGGGAAATACTAATAGGTGCAATGCTGAAACTCCAACCAGTACGCCAGCCACTAATTCCCCTAGTACAGGAGGTAAATCGACTAATTTAGAAAGTTCTCCCCCCAGTTTGCTTGCTAGATAGATAAAGATGAGACTTAATAAAACCCCCGCTAAAATCATCGGTGCAGCTTCAGGATCGGGCGCGGTTGCTAATAATGGGAAACCTAATTTACTATGAAATATTGATTCTAGAGGCATCATAATTATTTTTTTGATTTGGTTAGAGGAAGATTAAATCTGGCCATCAGCTTTTGGTTGTTCAAGCTAACAGCTTTAAATTATCCGATCGCTTGAGGATTAATTATTTCCCCTGTTTGGAGATTAATTGTTTCGCCAGCAAAATCAGCAACGTGTTGGTCAACATAATTGACTGCTTGTTTTAAAGCTGTAGTGCGATCGCTAACAATATTTTGACTGGGTATTTGTGCCATTACACCCATCTTTCTTAAGCGTTTTTCCGCTTGACCTTGTAAACCAACTAAGAACACTTGACGGCCTTTTTCAATTGCTTCAGCGATCGCATTTTCTAAAGCTAATGCCGAAGTTACACCCAAAATTGGTACTTCTGATATATCTAAAACTAATGCCTGATAGTCGTTAATTAAATTGTGTTCGCGAGAGATGGCTTTGGCTACGCCGAAAATCATTGGACCGCTTAGGTAAAATAGCAGTACGCGACCATTAGCTCTTTCTAGTAACTGTTTTTCTTCATTGTTGAGTACAATTTCTTCATCGTCATAAGTAACAGCCTTAACTTTTTCGGCTCGTAAATTAGACAGACGTTCGATAGTCAAAATGTTGGCAATGAATACACCTACACCTACAGCTACAATCAAGTCAACAAAAACAGTGAGGATAATTACCCCATACATAATAAATGCTGCTTTAGGAGAAATTTTGTGAGCGCGTTTCAAGAAACCCCAGTCCACAATATCGATCCCGACTTTAAAAGCAATACCCGCTAAAACTGCACTAGGAATACCTGTTAAATACTGACTTAAGCCTAAAACTACTACCAGTAAAACTAAGGCGCGAGTCAAACCAGATAAAGCAGTTCTACCACCAGCTTGAATATTAACTACCGTACCCATAGTTGCCCCCGCACCAGCAATACCGCCAAATAAACCAGCAACTAAATTACCAATTCCTTGACCGATTAATTCTTTATTGGAATCATGTTCGGTACGGGTTAAACTGTCCGCTACCAAGGAAGTAAGCAGCGCGTCAATACAGCCCAGCATCCCTAATACCAAACCGTTAACCACCATGGTTCGCAGTTGCTCAGGAGTAAAGGTAGGAACTTGTAACTTAGGTAAACCAACTGGAATTTCACCAATAGTACGAATATCAGCGTTACCAAAGAAAAAGATCGCAATTAAACTGCCCACGATTAACGCCAATAGCTGAGGAGGGATGAATTTCTTGAGCTTGGACGGATAAAAGAACAAAATCCCCAAAGTCAAAGCAGCAAGTAATGTTTCTAAGGGATTAATATTTACCACTAGGGACGGTAAATTTTGTACTGTACCTAAAGCACCGCCCTTGGGACTGTCCTGACCTAAAAATGGCGCAGCCTGTAAAATAACTAGGATTAACCCAATACCTGACATAAATCCAGATATCACCGTGTAGGGCATTAGGGTAATGTATTTACCTAATTTAAAAAATCCAAAGATAATTTGGAAAATACCTGCTAGCATGACGACGGTAAATGCCATTGCCAAGCCATTTTCAGGATCGGCAGCGGTGAGAGAGGCAATTACGGCAGTCATTACCACTGTCATTGGACCAGTCGGTTCAGAGATAAGACTGGGAGTTCCGCCAAAGAGGGCAGCAAAAAAACCAATTATAATTGCGCCCCAAAGCCCCGCCGAAGCTCCCGCACCAGAAGCAACCCCGAAAGTTAGAGCCATTGGTAAGGCGATAACCGCAGCAGTGACACCACCAAAGATATCGCCTTTTACGTTCCTAAAGTGAATCCTGTTAGTAATTGACATTGTGAAAACCTCGAATGTAATATTGGTAGATTTTACTATGGTTTAAGTTTTTAATCTTGACAAAGCAATAAAAACTATGTTAAAAGGACGAATCATAGAGATGACTCAACCATCAGAATGTAAATTTGATAAGCACTCAGAATTAAAATTCCACTTAGACATTGAAATAACAACGGGCTAGAAAAGTACCCCAAACTTAAAGAAACAACACCAACAGAAGCTAAAGCTAGTCGATGAACTTCGTCAGCTATTTTTAAACCAGTCCAGATAATTACTAGTCCCAAGAGAAATAGAATGCAGTGTGCCATTAGATTACACAGATTTTTAATTTGGTCTGTTATCAAACTGACATAGATAATAACCAATCGTCAAAATTATTTAATTGATTTTAGTCTATGTAAATATCGTACCGGAATAAATGAAAAAAGCAATATTTACAGCTTGAAGTTTTTTTATCTGATGAGTAAAAAAAGCTGATGAATCAAACTTACTAGGCTAAAAAAACTATTATTTGTATTGATTTCACGTTAAATATTATTGTCCCGAGCAAAAAATAGTTAATTATTCAGCAACTTTAATTTCTTGGGTACAAACATAGTTTGACTCACGCTATGGTATGTAATGGTCTTAAATTATCAATAACCAAACGAGAGCGTGAAACTAGGAACACTATACGGTATCAGTGTCGGTACGGGAGATCCAGAACTAATTACCGTCAAAGGCTTGCGGATCTTGCAAAGCTGTAATGTCATTGCTTTTCCCTCTGGTATCAATAATCGTCCAGGAATAGCCCAAAATATTATTCAATCTTGGCTACAGCCGCAACAACAAATTTTACCGTTAGAATTTCCCTATGTTCAAAATGAAAAAAAGCTACAGCAAGCTTGGAAAGTAGCAGCTGTAAAAGTTTTGCACTATCTTCAACAAGGAACTGATATTGCCTTTGCTTGTTTAGGAGACATTAGCTTTTATAGTACCTTTACCTATTTGGCACAAACTTTACAGCAATTACATCCCGAAATAAAAATAGAAACTGTGCCTGGAGTTTGTTCGCCGATGGCGATCGCTTCTATACTAGGAATTCCCTTGACGGTTAATCATCAGCGATTAGCAATACTTCCTGCTTTATATTCAGTCCAAGAATTAGAAATAGCGCTGGATTGGGCAGAGGTAGTAGTTTTACTCAAGGTTAGTTCTGTTT
This sequence comes from Coleofasciculaceae cyanobacterium, assembly GCA_036703275.1. Taxonomy (NCBI): domain Bacteria; kingdom Bacillati; phylum Cyanobacteriota; class Cyanophyceae; order Coleofasciculales; family Coleofasciculaceae; species Coleofasciculaceae cyanobacterium. Next base: position 45,876 of record DATNPK010000016.1, read on the forward strand.
ATCAGCAAGTTTGGCAAATTCTACAGCGAAGAAATTTGTTGGATTCTAGTTGGATCGTCGAAAAAGCTACTTTTCCCGAACAAAAGATTTATGGGAATTTAAGTAATTGTCCTCAGCTAGATTTGTCTTATTTTTCAATTCTGCTCGTCCATCAAGTGATCGATAATCAAGATGTCTAGCAATATCGCAAATTTACTTTACAAAGAATATTGCAAAATATTTTAAATTTGTCAAAAGTTATACAAAATGAATAATTAGCATGTTACTTTTGGGAGTGAAGTAGAACCGATCTATAAGTAAAAATAGCAGGAGCTTATTGCCTTGGATACTCAACCTACAAATCAAATGCCAGAATTATTTCGCGAAGATATTAGCGAGTACGTAGCACAGTTGCAGCTACATATGGCACTCCAAGCCCGTAATTTAGTACCCACGCTGACTAATATTAGTGCGGCCGACAGCAGACAACAAATGCTGCAAGAAACTCAGGCGATCGTTGAGAAGTTTGCCTCACGCCAATCTTTATAAAATGCTGAGCGATAGGAATAAGTCTAACCTCCCTTCAAGTTAGGCTTATTTTCGCTCTTTAACAAAACATTTATCAAAGTTTGAGTTAAAACTGATTAGATACATACAATTTAAGCTGGTTGTCGATGCCACAGTTACGATTAACCTGGAAAAATACTCAAGATCTCGTCATTGACTGGGAAATATGACTTTATATTATTGGCTAATATTGGCTAAAATTCCAGTGCTTTTCTAAAGGTTGAAAAATCGATATTATCCGAATTTATCAGAGAATATACGCAAATATAAAATAATTATGTTCGCAGTTATTTTAGGTTTAATTATTCTTGTGTGCGTCTATAAAAATAGATGGTATAACTGATATATAATTGAGTAACTATTACAATCTATGCTTAATTACAATAGTTGTGAGCGAAAATATCTCACACTTTAATAATTTATCAAACTAAAATTAAATTTTTAAAGTGTGAGATTATTTTACTGTAAAAATATAGTTATACGTAATGATAAGTTTAGATATATTTTAATTTTAATTATTAATTAAAAAAGCGTTTATTAAGCTTTTGAATGTTTAAAAGATTGCCTGAAAAGTTTTGAGAAAATATTCAATATTGAAGCCCTATTGAGCTAAATATTATCTGTAGTTTTAAGGCTAATTATTAGCTGGGACTACTTTTTAAAGCTACGGCAATAGTTAGAAATTATCTACTCTGACTATTGCTCATTACCCAATAGTGGTAGATGAACAAGAAGTATAACGAGAGACTACAAGAAAAAATATTAATCGTAGATGACTTACCAGAAAACGTCAGGCTCTTATCATCTTTGTTGAGAGAGCAAGGTTATCGGGTTGATTCGGCTACTGATGGTCAGATGGCTCTGTCTATAGTTAGAAAAGAATGTCCAGACTTAATACTGCTGGATATTATGATTCCTGAGATGGATGGCTATCAAGTTTGTCGTTATTTAAAATCGGCAGACGAGACGCGACACATCCCGATTATCTTTTTAAGCGGTTTAGATTCGGAATTTGATAAGATTGAAGCCTTCAAGGTTGGAGGTGTTGACTATATTACTAAACCTTTCTTTGTCGAAGAAGTTGTGTTTCGGATTAAAGCACAACTATCGATTATTCAGCAGCAGCAGAAATATCAGCGAGTACTTACCGAGCAAATAGCAGAGCGAAAAATTGCTGAGATCGAATTAAATAAATCTCGTGCATTATTAACCGGGGTCTTAAATAGCTCTTTAGATGGAGTTGCTGCCTTTGAGTCAATCCGCGATCGCCAAGGACAAATTGTTGATTTTCGCTGGTTAATTGCTAATCCTGTGGCAGCAATGACGGTTGGCGGTACAATTGAAACCCTTAAAGGAAAACGTTTGTTTGTCGAAAGTTATCCTGGACATTTGTTTGATGGCTTATTTGAGCAATTTGTTCAGGTAGTGGAATCTTGCACTGTACTCGAACAAGAATATGAATATAATTCTTTTTCACTTAAAGCCTGGTTTCATATTGTAGCGGTCAAGCTTGGTGATGGTTTTGCGATGACGTTTCGTGAGATCAGCGATCGCAAACAAACAGAAATAACTCTGCAAAAAGCTAATCAACGCCTCACTTATCAAGCAAATATTGATAGCCTGACTCAAATAGCTAATCGTCGTCGCTTTGACGAATATATTACTCAAGAGTGGTCGCGGTGCGCTAGAGAAAGAGAATATTTATCTTTAATATTATGCGATGTAGATTACTTCAAAGCCTACAATGACACTTACGGACATCAAGCAGGAGACAACTGTTTACATGAAGTGGCCAAAGGAATTGAACGAGCCGTTAAACGGCCTGCTGATGTAGCATTTCGTTATGGCGGAGAAGAGTTTGCCATTATATTGCCCCATACTGAAGGAAAAGGAGCAATCAAAGTCGCAGAAGATATACATCAACAAATTCAGGATCTACAAATACCTCATGTCTCATCAGATGTTAGTAGTGTAGTCAGTCTGAGTCTTGGAGTTTCCAGTATTATTCCCGCTTCAGATACCCGAACCTCACCTCACACCTTAATTTCAGCTGCTGACGATGCTTTATATGATGCCAAACTTAAAGGTCGCAATCGCGTCATCTATAAGTTAGTCGAGTTTAGTTAAACTGCCAATCTTCCATCCCTTGAGGATCGCAACTAGCTAACTAGCTGATTTATCGATCGTCTTGCAAGATTACATACTGAAGTTAAAATCAGTAAATTCCTGTAAGATGTCAATTTATATGTTGATTAAACATATATGCCACTAGTATTTATTTTTAATAATGTACTAAATAGACGTTTTAGACAGATAGCCTAATTATCACCATCTTAAATTACTTAATAATTATTCTCAATAATTGTAATAATTGTTAAGTACGCTGCAATTTTAATGCAGTTTTTATTTATATCCTATTGTGTACTCGACGGATATTATTTTTTCTTTTAAAGTTCTTTTAGAGATTTTGACTATCGGCCTATAGATATTGCCATTTTCTAGTTGGACGAAATTCTAATTTAAGATGTTTATCTAGTAAAAAGGTATTGATTTAATAAAATATCTAGCTATGCCGTTTTTGACCAATCAATATTGTGATAATCGATACTGTTTTCTCGGGAGGGCTTAGCAATAGACAATACTTTAAATCAAAAGCAGTAATGTATTAACTTAGCAAAAATTGAAATTAGTAAAAATTATCATTAATAACTAGCATCTATCTTTTGCTTTATTGCTGTTAAAAACAAATATTATTTTTATTTATCCGTATTAATGTTTAATTTTAGGACATATTCATGATTAAAATACTTGTGGTGGACGATCAAAACTTCACCCGACAAGCTTTACAGGCAATCTTAGAAGCTGAATCAGATTTAGAAGTAGTGGGGAAAGCTACTAATGGACAAGAAGCTATTAAGTATTTAGAACAAACAAAAGTCGATATTACTATTGTCGATTTAGAAATGCCAGAAATGAGCGGTTTAACCGTTACCAAAATACTTGGTCAGCGTTTTCCAGAAACTAAAGTAATAATTCTTAGCAGTCATGATGATGAGGATAATATTAACTCCGCAGTTGAATTTGGGGCTAGAGGTTATTTACTTAAAAATACTTCTTCGCAAGAAATTATCGATACAATTCGTGCTGTTCAACGAGGTTATTTTCAACTAGGTCCAGGATTGTTTGAGAAACTGCTTTCCCATCTAATTCGAGAAAGGGAACAAGCCGCCGATAACTTGTCTAATTTGGAAAATAATTACACTCGCTCAATGATTGAACTTGAAAAAAAAATTATTTCTCAAAACGAAGCTGAAAGACAAGCAATGTATCAAGAATTAGAGCTTCAAATACTTAGCTTAAAACAAGATTTTCGTCAGGGATTAGAGAATTTTCAATATCAAGTCAGCAATCAATTGCAAAACGGGATAGAAGTAGCTAATCAGCAGTTAAATAGAACCATACCAGGTATTCAAAAAATAGAAATGCAGATTGATCATCGCAACCTTGAGCAGCAAAGGTATATTAATACTTTGTTTGCTGGAACTAAACAAGCAATTAAAAAATTAGAGAATCAAATTAATTCTGTACGTTATTTTGTAATTTTTCTTAGCACCATCTTTTTTATTGTCGGTGTTAGTATGTTAGTCCTCAACTAGCTATTCGAGCTAAAATTAAACTCGATCCAGAAATGTCATCGAATTCAGACTAAATTATTTGATTAGTTTTGAGCAAAGCTTCACACCAGTTAATTTATTTATATAGTTAGAATCTAAATTACTTTAAACCTTTATCTGTACCGCTGTTTTGGGTTTGATTTTGAATTTAACCATGGCTGCGCTAGGAAATTTCGGTAATCCCTACAAGACTAATCAATTCAAAAATTTAGATAATGTTGTTTAGCACTCGCCACCGAAGAGTGCTAAATTTGCAAATGGAATATGTAGCGAAACGGAAAAGAAAATCCTATGGCGAAGATTGTTTCGTTTAATGAAGAATCGAGACGGGCATTAGAAAGAGGAGTGAATGCTCTGGCTGATGCTGTGAAGATTACTCTCGGCCCCAAAGGTCGTAATGTCTTGTTGGAAAAGCAGTTTGGCGCGCCTCAGATTGTCAATGATGGAATTACCGTCGCCAAAGAAATTGAGTTAGAAGATCCTCTAGAAAATACTGGTGCAAGATTAATTCGCGAAGTGGCATCCAAAACCAAAGATAATGCTGGTGATGGAACAACTACGGCGACAGTTATTGCTCAGGCATTAATTAAAGAAGGTTTAAAAAATGTAGCAGCAGGAGCTAATCCTGTCGCTCTCAAAAAAGGTTTGGACAAGGCAACTGCCTTTTTAGTTAAAGAAATAGCCTCAGTAGCTAAACCTGTGGCTGGTGAGGCGATCGCTCAGGTAGCTACCGTGTCTTCAGGCAACGACGAAGAAGTCGGCGATATGATTGCTCTGGCGATGGATAAAGTTACCAAAGATGGGGTGATTACCGTAGAGGAATCCAAATCTTTAGCTACTGAGTTAGATGTAGTTGAAGGGATGCAAATCGATCGCGGATATATTTCGCCTTATTTTGTGACCGATCAAGAACGTCAAATTGTTGAATTTGACGGTGCGCTAATTTTAATTACCGATAAGAAAATAAGCGCGATCGCCGATTTAGTTCCTGTACTAGAAAAAGTAGCTCGCGATGGCAAACCTCTACTAATTATTGCTGAAGACTTAGAAGGTGAAGCCTTGGCTACTCTGGTAGTCAATAAAGCCAGAGGAGTCTTAAATGTAGCAGCGATCAAAGCCCCTGGATTTGGCGATCGCCGTAAGCAGATGTTACAGGATATAGCTGTCTTAACAGGTGGTCAGGTAATTTCAGAAGAAGTAGGTCTGAGCCTCGACAGCGTTGATACAGATATGCTGGGAACAGCAGATAAAATTACCATTGATAAGGAAAACACAACCATTGTTTCTGGTTCTGGTAATAGTGATGATATTGCTAAACGAGTTGAGCAGCTACGCAAGCAGCTAGAAGAAACTGATTCTGATTACGATAGCGAAAAACTACAGGAACGCATCGCTAAACTAGCGGGTGGAGTGGCAGTCATTAAAGTTGGTGCAGCCACAGAAACCGAACTTAAAGACCGTAAATTGCGCATTGAAGACGCACTCAACGCAACTAAAGCAGCAGTAGATGAAGGCATTGTTCCTGGTGGCGGGACAACTCTAATTTATTTAGCCAAAAAATTAGCTGACTTTAGAAGTCAGCTGAAAGATACAGAAGAACAGGTTGCGGCTGATATCTTTGCCAAAGCTTTAGAAGCTCCATTATGCCAGCTAGCTAATAATGCGGGAGTTGAAGGCTCTGTAATCGTTGAAAAAGTTAGAGAAAGTGATTTTAACGTTGGTTACAATGCTCTGACTAATGAATTTGGTGACATGATTGCTGCGGGAATTATCGATCCTGCAAAAGTAGTTCGTTCTGCGGTGCAAAATGCCTCTTCAATTGCGGGAATGGTTCTAACCACCGAAGCATTGGTAGTAGAGAAACCCGAACCCGAATCTGCTGCGCCTGCTGGTATGCCTGGAGGCATGGGCGGTATGGGCGGCATGGGTGGCATGGGCGGTATGGGCGGCATGGGCATGATGTAGTGCCGGTTTTTCTACCCAAAAATTGAGACAAGTAATCAATTAGCTTATGTCTTGAGGTAAATCTTTGATTAGATTGCCTCTTTTTTTTTTGCCAGCTTTTCTAATTAAAAATAGCTTAAGCTTTTAAAAACTAATTTAATCTAATTTGAGACTCTGTTTGATTGAGATGAGAGGTATCTCCGCAGAAGTCTAATTGCCAATTATTATCTTGGCTACGAACCACTTTAGTTAAACAGCAAAGAGCAACCTTAAAATATTCAGTATCAGGAACAAGACCATAAGTGACACCATGTACCGATGCACCATGTCCCACAATTAAAATATTTTCGGAAAATTCAGCTACAAGTTTTTTAGCTGTTTCTGCTGTACGCTGATTAACGTCCGCTTTGCTTTCAGGATATTGAGGAATTAGACAAGATTGATAGTTCCAGTCGATTAAAGGATATTTAGCTGCCAAAAAGTCCTGAGGATGAATTTCAGGTGCTTCGCTCATCCATTGAGGATTATGCCATTCACCCAATCCCGCCTCTAGCTTGATTGGTAGATTTAGAACTTTTGCTACTTTGTTAGCAGTTTGGATAGTTCGTAAAAAAGGAGATGCAAAGATATGACTGATATTTTCAGATTTGAGTCTTTGTCCTAATTCTGTTGCTTGTACAAAACCATCTTGTGATAAGGGAGGATCGTAACGCCTGGCTGCCGTATTGAACCATTCGGGATTAACAAAATCAAGACGATTACCATGTCTGGCAATCCAAACTGTTTGAGACATTATTTAAAGTGGTGCGATCTGATTGAGAATATTATTGTCGCTCAATATCAAGTAAAAGTTTGGTCTGAGTATCGAACATAAGATTCTTAGTGTAGCTTACACCGCGATAGGTGTAATAGTGTATTGGTCTAATCAAATTATTTTGATTAGCATCTTGAGCATTAGCAAGACAATACTTTTTGAGTAATATCGCAGATTGAAGCTGCTGGGGTCTAACCTCTATTTTCTGAGATTGATAATTAATGCCACGGTAAGTCAGTTTCATCGTATTTTCTGGGTAATTTTAAATTTGAAAATCAGCAAATTTATCGATTACTATTTGATACGTAAGACATTAAAAAAAATTGCAGTCATCATCGAAAGATATCAACTGCAATAGCTCATAAATATGAAAAAGTGGGTCAAAAATTATACTTTATTAACGGAAGATTACTTACAGGCCAAAGATTCGCGAGTATCGACTCCAGTTTGAGGATTAACTCCAACAGCATTTTCACATAGCTGTTTCACCTGCCATTTCTCTAAAACCGCAAAAGAGAAATCTGTCCCATCTATCTTTGCATCTTTGAAAGTAGAAAAAGATAAAATAGACTCTTGAAAATTAGCATTAGTCAAATCTGCACCATCAAAGTTGGTTAGATAACCAAAGCCATAGCTAAAATCTGCTCCTGATAAGTTAGCCTTAGCCAAATTAGAAGCATTAAATACTGCTCCTCTAATATCTGCATTGCTAAAGTTAGCCTCTTCTAAGTCTACTTTGGCAAAATCTACGCTCTGCAAAACTTTACCCGAAAAATCTTTATTCTTGAAGTCTAATTCGCTAAAGGTAGAAGGAGTAACAGAAGAGGAACTTCCTGCTATAGCTGGTAAGGGAAAAAATAAAACAATTAACAGCAACAAAAATGCACTTAGTCGGAGAAAATATTTCATGGATTAAATTTATTTTTAAGCAAATTAAGCTCAAAAGAATACCGTCTTTAATTGTAAATCGTCTTTTACCTCCAGTGCGAGGAATCATCCCCATAGCCATAAAACCATCATGGAACATAATTCAATAGATTTTTCGAGTCTGCTACAGCAGCTATTAGATAGACAATCACTGTCTCAATCTCAAGCTGCACAATTAATGGAAGGATGGTTGCGATCGCAAATTCCTGCCGTATTGTCTGGAGCAATTCTGGCAGCTATTCAGGCAAAAGGAGTTACTGCCGAAGAATTAGCAGGAATGGCGCAGGTGCTTAAATTTCAATCTTTACAACAACAAAACATTAGTTATGATTATCCTGTTATCGATACCTGTGGCACTGGCGGGGATGGTGCTTCTACCTTTAATATCTCAACCGCAGTAGCCTTTGTTGCAGCAGCAGCAGGCATAAATGTGGCTAAACATGGTAATCGTTCTGCCTCCAGCAAAGTTGGTTCAGCAGACGTTTTAGAATATCTCGGCGTTGACCTCAATGCTGCACCAGAAAAAGTCAAAGCGGCGGTGGATCGAGTGGGGATTACCTTTCTTTTTGCCCGTGGCTGGCATCCTGCAATGAAGAGCGTTGCACCTTTACGCAGCACCCTCAAAATTAGAACCGTATTTAATCTTTTAGGTCCTTTGGTAAATCCTCTCTGTCCGACTGGTCAAGTAATTGGAGTCTATGACAGCGCCTTTCTTGACAGCATGGCAAAAGCTTTGAATCTGCTCAATATTTCTAATGCTATGGTGATACACGGTCGAGAAAACCTGGACGAAGCAGGATTGGGTGATGTTACAGACTTGAGTATGGTTAATAATGGTAAAGTCAGTTCAGGAATTCTTAATCCTCAAGCTTTAGGTTTAAAACCTGCCTCTGTTAGCGAACTAAAAGGAGGGGAAGTTGAGGAAAATGCCGCTATCTTACGCAACGTACTACAGGGAAAAGGAACATCTGCACAACAAGATGCTGTAGCTTTGAATGCTTCTCTTGCTTTACAGGTAGGGAAGCTTGTACCTTTTGGCGATCATCTTAAGGGAGTAGTTATTGCCAAAGAGGTGATGGGCAGTGGGGCAGCCTGGTCTAAGTTAGAAGAGTTGGTCAAGTTTCTCAAGAAATAAGAAGTTATCGAGCCTGGATCGATAAAGTTTTGAAAACGTATCTCCAATAAATGAAACAGATGAAAACGATCGCCCAGCTTGGTTATGTTCGATCTCAAAAATGGGAACTATAAATCTAAGTTATTAGCTAAATAAAAAGCAGGTAATTACTCTCTGTCGGCTTTGAGATTAAGTTAAGTAATTATATGGCTATAAAAAATCGAAAAACTACCTTTGGGTCTAGTTTTAGTCGTTCCTTTTGTTTTGCAAATTTTTGCTGCGGTAGGATTGACGGGCTATTTATCGGTGCGTAACGGACAAAAAGCGGTTAAGGATCTGGCTACGCAACTGCGAGGGCAAGTTAGCGATCGCGTCGGTCAGCATTTAGACCGCTATTTAGCTTTACCCCATCAAATCAATCAAATCAACGGCCAGGCGATCGAACAGGGGTATTAATCGATGTTAGCAATTTACGTGGCTTTGGTCGCTATTTTTGGCAGCAAATGCACGTTTTTGAAGACTTCGGCTACATTAATTTTGGTAATTCTCAAGGTGACTTTGTCGGAATTAATCGCAATGATGATAATAGTCTACGCCTCGATTTTATCGAACAAGCTTATTTGGGAGAATACCACGGTTACGCCACAGACGATCGCGGTAATCCTACCCAACGAGTTATTGTCGATGAATTTGATTTTCGAGTCGATAGTTGGTATACAGATGCGGTCAAAGCTAGTCATCCTTTGTGGAGTGAAATCTATACTTGGGATGATGATGTGCGACTCGTTTCAGTCTAACTACATCTTGTAGGAACGCTGAGGGTATTATCTAGAACCTAGAAAATACAATAACTCTAAATTCATGTAGGTTTAATTCCTACCGACGAATGAGACGTTTGAATCCATATCCTATGTGCTGTTAGATAACATCATAGTGGTGCAGAGCTAGGATAAAAGCAGATAGCTAATAGCCGAATTTGGTAACTCTGCAAGGGAAGTTGTTTAAGTTCAACAAAGTCTAACTAATTTTACAATATCTTCGTCAAGTTAAAGTAGTGTAACGGCTTAATACACTACTGCCAAAAGGCAACAGAGGTACGTATTTCTTTTAGAGTTGGAAGAAATAAAAAGAATATTAAGATTCTTCTTCTTGATATTTTCTCATCATTATACCTCTGGGAGTATAGATTAGGGACTAAGAACAACGCGAAATGAAGTTAGGGAACGGGATAACCCCATATTTCTATCAAGACACCCTTGATAAACCAGATGTGAAGCGTATGAAATATGGGAGTAGGATGCTGTAAAAAGCCAATGCTTAACCTGAATTAACAGGTAACGCCCGACAGGGATGGATGTAATGTCTGAGATATGCTGACGTGCAGCCGTGAGTGTAGTAGGGAAATAAGTAGTTCTTAATGACTAATACAGCATCGAATCGATGATTGTGGTTTATAGAACAAAATATAAAGTACCGAAAAGCCAGAAGGAGCCGTGTGCGGTGAAAGTCGCAAGCACGGTTTTGAATGGGAGTGTCAGAGGGCGACCTCTGGCTCGACCCCTAACATACCGATAATATTTATTACAGCTTTAGGAGATACAGAAGATAAAGTTAAAGGCTTGTCTTTGGGAGCAGTTGATTATATTACTAAACCATTTACAATTACAGCTACTATGCAAAAAAATCATTTACCAAAACCAAAAATTAGCCAAAGCCAATCGACAATTGCAATATCTAGTTAATTTTGATGGCTTAACTCAAGTTGCCAATCGTCGTCATTTTGATCGATATTTAGAGCAAGAATGGAATAGGTTGCAAAGATCACAGCAACCACTATCTTTAATTTTGTGCGATATTGATTATTTTAAAAACTATAACGATTACTATGGTCATCAAGCAGGAGATGACTGTTTGCAAAAAGTAGCTCAAGCTTTAAAAAATGCAGTCAAGAGATCCGCAGATTTAGTTTGTCGTTATGGTGGAGAAGAATTGGTGATTATTTTACCCAATACCGATTTAACAGGAGCAGTTGAAATAACTCAACTAATTCAGTTGGCAATTAAAGAACTTAAACTGGTTCATGCTCATTCTCCTATTAGTAAAAATATTACGCTTAGTTTGGGTATTAGCTGCGAAATTCCCCATTCACAATCTTCAATTAAGTTCTTGATTAATGCTGCCGATACTGCTTTATATAGAGCTAAAAAACAGGGAGGCGATCGCTATCATCTGTTTAAAATAGATTGACTATCAAGTTAATAGCTAATAGTTAATAGCTAATAGTAAAGACCTAATTTTTAGGCTGCTGCAAAATGCCAGACGATTATCTAGTTCTCAAAACTTATCTGACGAGCGACTCCAGGGAGGTTTCTTATAATTCTAAGTTAAGCTTTACTTTGTTTCTATTACTTGAGTCAACCGCTCAATAGCACCTGTAAGCCTTTCTTGGGCTAAAATATTAGCTTCAGGCGCTTCTTCTTCAGCTAATGCTTCCTGACGGATGATCCGCTTTTTTGCTTTTTCAAATGCTTGCACCAAGACATAAATACAAAAAGCAATTACTAAAAAGTTAAGCACGGCTGCTAGAAACAAACCATACTGAATTCCCCCAGCCGATAATTCCGATAATCTGTTTACTCCTGCAGCTTTCATTGCGGGATTCAAAATGGCGGGCGTGATAATATCCCCCACCAAAGAATCAACAATTTTACTAAATGCTGCACCGATAATTACTGCAACAGCCAGGTCAACAACATTACCGCGCATAATAAAGTCGCGAAAGCCAGACAAAAATCCGCCTGCTGCTTGTGTTCCTCTTCTAACCATAATTTTTGACTCTACTAGTTTTAAAACTTTTATCAATTCATGGATTAAAAGATTATAAATGTTTTTATCGACACAACAGATTTAGATTAAATAAAAAATTTGTTTTTAATTTGAAAATTATTTATTTTGATTGAGAATTTAAAGCTTCTAATTGTTGCGAACATAGATATAAAGCACGAGGAACATGAAAACAGCCTTTCCATTTACCACCTTTGAGATTTAGCAATACTTCTCCTCTTCGATCTAAGTAGCCAAACCATTCACCATAACTAGAATCGGTGAAGTGATTCCAGGTATATTGATGAACTTTTTGAAACCACTCAAGACACTCTTGTCGTCCAGTTAAATTAAATCCCATTAATAACGCAACTAAAGTTTCTAAATGCACCCACCATAGCTTTTGATTCCACTCAAGCTGATGGGTAGGATGTCCTTGAACATCCATAAAGTAATATATGCCCTGGTATTCTTTATCCCAAGCAAAGTCAAGAATATTTAGCACCACATCAACTGCTTGATTAATTAAATTGAAATTATCGCGACGGCTGGCTATATCCATGACAAACCACATCGCCTCGATACCATGGCCAGGATTAATTAACCTACCATCAAAGCAATCTAGATGTTTGCCATCAGCTGTCACGTTTTCATATATTAATCCCGTATCTGAATCGCAAAATCCCATTACCTCTTGCACTGTTTGGTCTAAAACCGTTTCTAGCTGACTGCTTTGCAGCAACCAATCCATTTCCAAGGAGAGGTTGGCAAGAATCATGGGTACGGCTAAACTTTTGAGCGATCGCGTTCCAGGATAAGCCTTGTTATACTTACCTTTAGGATTATTTTGACGACGCAATACATTGCTATATGCTTGCAAGGCGATTTCTTTCGCCTCCTCTTCTCCAGAAGCCAAGGCATATTGACTAAAAGCCATCGCTGCAAAACAGTCGGAAAAAATATTATAAGGTTGGACTAAAGGTTGTCCAACCCGATCTAAAGCAAAATACCAGTTGCCCTTATCGTCTCGACCATGTTTAGCGAGAAACTCTACCCCATTACGAGCAATATCGAGCCATGCTGATTTTTGGCTTAAACGATTGTACAACATAGAATATGTCCAGATCTGACGGTTTTGTAGCCAGATAAACTTATCTGTGTCGTAGACATTTCCTTCTCTGTCCAAGCAGGTAAAATATCCCCCACATTCCCAATCTACAGAATGCTGTGACCAAAAGGGTAAGACATTATTGAGTAAAGTAGTTTTGTATAATTTGGCTAAACTCTCAAACTGGTTCATAAAATCTTCAAATAAGTTATTTGTTTTTAGGGGCAATAGATAAAGTAATTGAAAAACATCGCCCCTAAAGGAAGTCAGTTGCGATCGCTATTTGTAAAGTTTTAACTGCTTGTGCAATATCTCCTCGAAAATCATTAAGTTTATTCATGATTTTTTACTAAATGGCATGATTATCGGCGAAAAACAAAGGATTTAGATAGAGTAAAACAGAGTTTGAACGCAATCTTTGTTTCTATTAAATGAGCAATAATCTATATCAAGATATTCGAGAATTTTACGACGCTTCCAGTGGACTATGGGAGTCAATCTGGGGTGAACATATGCACCATGGTTACTATGGCAAAAATGGTAACTACAGGCTAGATCGCCGTCAGGCTCAAATCGACCTGATTGAAGAGTTATTACTTTGGGCTGGTTATGAGCAAAATAATACTCAAAATAATACTAATGTGCCTCAAAATATTATTGATGTTGGCTGCGGTATAGGCGGAAGCACTCTATATTTAGCTCAAAAGTTCGGCAGCAATGCTACAGGCATCACTCTCTCTCCTATTCAAGCATCAAGAGCCCAAGAAAGAGCAGTTGAAGCGGGTATGGATAGTAGGGTGCGTTTTCAAGTAGCTAACGCTTTAGAAATGCCTTTTGAAGATAATACTTTCGATCTGGTTTGGTCATTAGAAAGCGGTGAACATATGCCCGAAAAGGCTAAGTTTGTAGCTGAATGTTATCGTGTTTTAAAACCTGGCGGAAAAATGATTTTAGCTACCTGGTGTCATCGTGAAACTAATTCTCTAGCGGGGGATTTAACTCCTAGTGAAGTCGCTCATTTAAAGGAAATCTATCGAGTGTATTGTTTACCCTACGTTATCTCATTATCAGAGTATCGAGCGATCGCCTCTGAATGTGGTTTTAAAGATTTAAAATCTGATGATTGGTCAATAGCGGTTGAACCTTTTTGGAATGTGGTAATTGATTCGGCGATCGCTCCTCAAGCAATTGTGGGCTTATTTAAAGCGGGTTGGCAAACTATTCAGGGAGCATTATCGCTTAATTTGATGAGCCGAGGCTATGCCAGAGGTTTGATTCGCTTCGGTTTGATTTATGGTATTAAATAGGTAGGTAAGTAGGTAAGTAGGCTTAATAATGACGCCAGCAATAACTTTATGAAGATCGATCATGTTCATTTCTATACCAGAAATGCAGCACGAACAAGAGACTGGTTTATTCAAAATGTCGGCTTTAAAGCGATCGGCAACTGTATTAATCAACACACCCATACAGAAATAATTGTCCTCAATTCTTGCTTCTTGGTTTTCTCTTCACCCGTAACTTCTGCTAGTCCAGTCGCGGAGTATCTTAATTTCCACCCTTCTGGGGTGGTTGATATTGCCTTTAGAGTGAAAGACTTAGCAGAAATTATTAATCGCAGTCGCTGTTTGGGCATCAAGCTGCTGCAAAATATTCAACTGTCTCAAAGTTCTCAAGGAAGTTTTAAATCTGCTAAGATTGCTGGCTGGAATGACTTACAGCATACTTTGATTGAGGTAACTGGTGATTATGATTATTGTTTGCCAAATCTTCAAATCAAGCAATACGCAACAGCTAGTCACTTTCAGTCTCACATTACTAATATCGACCATGTAGTTTTAAATGTCGCTCAAGGAAAATTAAACCTGGCAGTTAAGCTGTATCAGGCTTTGTTCAAATTCCAAGTTCAGCAGAGTTTTGACATTCAAACTCCTAAATCGGGATTGATTAGCCAAGCTTTAATCGATGATGCAGGAGAAGTACAGTTTAATATTAATGAACCGACTTCAGCTAATTCACAAATTCAAGAATTTATCGATCTTAATGGCGGATCGGGCATACAACATTTAGCATTGCGATCGCAAAATTTGATTGCCGATGTAGCCCGAATGCAGGGTCAGTTGCCATTTTTAAGCGTTCCCCAGGCTTATTACAGCAAACTTCAAACATCACTGCCTCTTAGCGTCGAAGAACAGCAGGCGATCGCTGAACAACAAATTTTAGTCGATAGCGATCGCCATAACCCTCAATCTTTACTAATGCAGATCTTTACTCAACCAATCTTTGAGCAACCGACATTCTTTTTAGAATTTATCGAGCGTAGACAAGAAGCACAAGGTTTTGGTCAGGGGAATTTTAAAGCTTTATTTGAAGCAGTAGAAAAAGAACAAGAGAACAGAATTTTTAGTACTTAGGTACTTAGGATTTTATTTCTCTAGGATAACGAGGCACACAAGGAGTTCCCCAAGCCACCTGCTGAGACGGAATGCTTTTCATCACGGTACTTCTGGCGCCGATTACACTGTTTGAACCAATATCAACTCCTGGTGCAATAAAACAGTCTGTAGCAACCCAAGTACCATTACCAATATTGATTGGGGCAGTGATTAAGGCAAATGATTTGTTTTCTAGATCATGACTTCCAGTACAAAGATAAGATTTTTGTGAAATGACACAGTGAGAGCCAACTATAATATTGTCAACGCAGTAAAAAACGACATCATCTCCAATCCAGCTATAATCACCGATTGCTACTTTCCAAGGATAAAGAAAACGAGCCGAAGGACGAATTACTACTCCTTTGCCAATTTTTGCGCCAAAAAGACGTAACACAAAGCAGCGCCAAAGATTAAAGTTATGCAGGCTGAGAGGAAAAGCGATCGCCTGTATTAACCACCACAGCATTACCAGCCAGCTAGGTTTTCCGCGCTCAAAATTAGATATATCGTATGTAGTTAAGTCAATAAGTGCTGGCTCATGCAAAGATGTTGTGTATTCACAATCTCCCTGTGTATTACTTGAGATCATCCAAAAATAAGCAAATTGTCAGAAACAATTCAGAAACAATAATAGCAAAACGTTAAATCAAGCAAGAACCTTGTAAAAGGTAACTTTAATCTAGCCTGATATATTTTTTAGTCAAGTTTATTGAATATTTCTTATCTTGGTAATGCCAGGGAACAGAGAAAGTGAGCTAACAGCTATTGATTAAAACTCAATTAAAAGTAATCACAGTGTTTTACGTATTATATCGCTCGATTAATTCTCTGTTATCCGATGATTCTAATCTTTTGCGACGACGACGCAGACGATACATAATAAAACCAGTAATAAACAAAATTAGAGAAAACCCGACAAAAACGTAAAGAATGCGAGTAGATAAACTGCCAAATGTGCCAAAGTGCAGTTTCAGCCAAGAAATTACAATGCGATCACCTAGTGACTGTTGCTGAGGTGAACCTTTGATTTTGAGAACTTTAGCCCTATAAGGATCGAGATATACAGTGCGATCGTAAGATTCTCTATAAACTTCAACTCGATCGCTAGAGGAAAAAGGTACATACATCTCTCCCACCAGTAAATCTGGCGATGCTTTAATTGCTTGCTGTAATAAAACATCAAGTTTTGCCCTGGTTGGATTCGTTTGAAGATCGACATTAACTACAACGGTTTCCTCTTCACTAGCTGGCTGAGGACTAAAAGTAAGAGCGTGGGTTATTGGTACTGACCAATGATAAAAACAGAGAAAAAAGCCTGTAATAGCTGTCAAGGCTAAAAAAACTGCCACAATAATCCCTATAACTTTGTGTAGGTCGAAATTACGTCGCTTGCTATCTGCCTTGCACTTAATTTTGAAACCTGCTTTGAGGTTACGCCAGCCAGGTCATAATAAAATACCCGTAATTGCCATAACGAATAGAAGTAAACCTGTAATTCCTGTTGCATACATTCCCGTATCACCTTGAATAAACAAGCGATAGTGGAGATTGAGCAAAAATCGATAATAGCTAAAGCGATCGATGCGATCGCTTAAAATTGGTCCTGTGTAAGGATTGACAAATATAGTATGTATCCCGTATAAATAAACTCCTGCTTCAATACTGTTCGGTTAGTCGCTAAAGCATTTTGTCCGCCCCCTAAATCCCCCAACTCTAGGGGACTTATTTAAATCTGGCTTCCCCAATTTTGGGGGCGGGGGGGCTTAAGCGAACGTTATTGACTCCTGCTTCATCCTTAGAATCAGGCGCGATCGCTTCTACCATTAACGATTGTTTTTTGTTTCCATTCCAACTGAGAGAATCGATTTTCCAGTCTGGGTAAGCTGCTTGTACGGTTTTAAAAATGCGATCACTGTTAATCATTTCTGCTTGGGGAGCGATCGTGCCGATCTGTCGGCTAACCAGCCAAGGATCGATTCGTAGAAAGCTAAAGTTGAAGACAGGCGATTATTTGATAATAACGGTTGAGATAGAGTTCGGTACGAGTTTCGTCCAAGTTTTCTCGTGGTTCTGGATCTCCTAAATAACGGCTAATCGGGATATCGGCGACTTCATTATTACTTAAAACTACAAGTTTGCGATCGACTGGTCGAGTATCATCTAAATAGGAAAATTCCAGGGTTAACTCGGTATCATCACTAATTTGCCATGATAAAGTCGGTGCAATAAAAAATCTTTCAGTCTGTACGCCATCACGAAAACTGCCAGCAAATGTATTTATTCGTAAAGATTAAGCTGCTGGAAATTGCTACGGTATAGGTTTTGTGATTTATTAATAACATTACTGTAGCTCAATAGGCGATCGCGAATCAATGAAAAACTTGTTTAGAACCAGCCTGTGTACTATTAGCCTGAGTTTGATTGCTAGTTCAGTAAACGGACAGATTGCACCAGACGGTAGTTTACCTACTAACGTGGATCGACAGGGAAATGTAACCGAAATTACAGGAGGAGAACAAGCCAGAAGCAACTTATTTCACAGCTTTCAAGATTTTTCTGTGCCTACAGGCAACGAAGCTTTTTTCAACAATGGCATAGATATCGATAATATTCTCTCTAGAGTTACAGGGGGGAATATTTCTAGTATTGACGGACTAATTCGGGCTAATGGTTCAGCAAATCTGTTTTTAATTAATCCAGCGGGAATTATCTTTGGTAACAATGCCAGATTGGAAATCGGTGGTTCGTTTTTTGGCAGTACCGCGACAGGGATTGAATTTGAAGACGGCACTGAGTTTGTCAGCACGAATGCAGCTACCCCTGCCTTAACTATTAATGCTCCCATTGGACTGAATCTTCGGGGAACTACAGGAAATATTAGTAGTACTGGTAACTTAAATAGCGATCGCCATCTTACTCTTTCTGCTCACAACTTAAATCTTCAAGGACAACTACAAGCAGGAGAAAGTCTCACTCTAGAGGCATTAAACACAATTACTGCTAGAGATAAAATCGATCATCCTTTTATCCTCGCAGCAGGACAAGAGCTATCTTTACAGGGTAGTACTGTTGATATTTTTGTCTTGAATAATGCTGCTAGTGGTTTATTTTCAGGTGGTGAATTAACTCTAAGAAGTGATAACCCGATTAACGGTGATGCTCATTATTACAGCGGTGGCAGTTTTCGTATTGAACGGCTAGATGGAAGTCTTGGCGATTTTGTAAGTTTGACAGATCCTCTGATTCAATCCCAGGATGATGTAAGTCTGGCGAGTTACACAGGAGCATCATTACATATTCAGTCGGGAGGGAATGTCACTATCGCTGGAGATGTTAATATTACAGGTGTCGAGACAGCCGAAAATTCTTTACGAGAAACTATTATTCTGAGCGAGGGTAGTCAGTTAAATATTGATGGCAGTGCTGAACCAACTTTAGATATTCGTGCAGGAACAAGTAGCGTAGATTTTCTGGCAGCAACAGAGTTAAGAGCTGCTCCGCCCATACAATCAGGAAGTAATATTAAGATCGGCGGTACGGTTAATAATCCTGGAGGAACGGTTTTACTAACTAATCAATACCAACCTAATACCAATTTGGCTGCGGGTGATATTACAGTAACAGCGATCGATACCAGCAATCCTGCTGGCAATGGCGGTGATGTATTTCTTGATTCGCGCCAGGATATTAATGTTCCTAACGGCATTAATACTTCTTCAATAGTTAATGCTCAACTAACGACACAAGCCAATTTAACAACCTTTCCCCAGATCACAATTGCTTCAGGTGATGCAGGAGATATCGCCCTATTTGCCAACCGACTTATTTCTATAGGCGATTTCAATGCTTTTTCTACAGTTAATCTCAATCTCAATACCGAAGTAGATACGATTAATGAAGCCAATAATATCTTTGCTATTCCTCAAGCCAAGATTATTGCTGGTGCGGGGGGCAATATAAATCTGCGGGCAGGAAACAATATTAATGTAGGTAAGATCGATTCTAGTTCGGCGATCGCCATAAACAGCGACTCCACATCTTTAGATAGTTTTTCAATAATTACCGCCTTATTGGAACTCAATACTGGCGATGGTGGACGTATTAATCTGGATGCGCAAGACAATCTTACTACAGAAAATATTAGTTCTAACGTGGCAGTTAGCGATCGCCTTAATAGTAATGCCGAAACTACGCCTAATATTACCCTGTCGGTATCTGAGATTGGTCTAACTATTGCTCAAGCCGATCTTGGATCGGGGGGCGAAATTTTCTTAGAGGCTGGAGAAAATATTAATACAGGTTCATTAGATTCTTCTATTTCTGTAACTAACATTGCCAATAATACCGCAGCTATTTTAGCAACCAATCCTCAAGCTGCTACTGTTGAAAGACCATCTAGAGTAAATTCTCGAATTAAACTTATTTATGAGAATACTAATGTTGGCAAGGGTGGAGATATCGCCTTAAATAGCGATCGCGCTAGCGTTGATGATATAGATTCTTCCATTGTGCTAACTTCCGAAAATACCGTGTTTGCTGAAACTATTGCTGATAATAATGCTGCTGCTAACTCTTTGGCTAGAAGCGATAACACTTTAAATGTAGTTGGCGATCGCCCAGGCAATATCATCTTTAATGTGGCAGAAGAAGTAGACTTTGATAGTCTTAGTGCTGCTGCCACTACTAATAACGGTATTAATAATTTAGATTCTCGTGCTTTTTCTAACAGTGAAAATGCGATCGCTACTGCTAATGGCGACGGCACAAATATCATTACATTTGATTCACAGGTTAACTTTGCGCTAATTGCTTTCGATCTCAACGTGCCTGATGTGGATTATGCGATCGAGACCAAGAATATTTTACCTAGTAATAATATTAATAATATTCAACCTGTAGCCTTGAATGGCTGTCCCGTAAACGCCGATCCAGCCAATCTGCAACCTCGACCAATTGAAACCTCTCAAGGAAACATCTATCCTGCCAGGGGAATTACTTTAAAAAATGGCATCATTCGGCTAACTGCTAAACCTACTAGGGGAAATGTTAACAGGAATCTCCTACAGTTTAGTGGCTGTAAGTAACTAAAGTGGCTTGTTCGAGCGAATAATTAACCACATTTAGGTTAAATATATTTATCGAGACGTTTGATTTAACAAAACCTTTGCAGCCTCCAGTAAATCTTTACGAATGTCTTCTAAGTCTTCGCGGTTATTAAGATAGGTAGTCAAAGCTTCTATCGGGTTTAAAGTGTTGCCTACACCCAATTCGGGCAGACGAGGACGAGCCAATTGACTAACTAATTCGGGGCGAATGCTGTGGCTATGAGCAGATTGCAAGGCTCTATCTATAGCAGAGGTATTGATTAAATCTAGCTGTTGCGATCGCAATTTATAGATTAGGCGAACCACTTTATCTTCAATATCTTGTTTGGCGATTATCTCTAAAACCGCTTCTAAAGGGTCTTCTTGTTCAGAAACGTCCATCTCAATAGTAATAAAAGGACGAGCAGGTAGGGGGCAAAACTCCCACTCGACTTTGCCTGGCTGTACTTTTACAAAAATATAGCCTTTGGCTTCTTTTTCTTCACCAAAGTCTACTCGCTCGATACTTCCTGGATAAACAACTGGGGGGTCATTACTCGGATTGAGGTTTTGATGTTTATGAACATGACCCAAGGCTACATAATCAAACTCCTCTCGAATCAACATCGACATAGGGATAGTAAAGCCTTTACCCACTGCCAAAAACTTTTCTGCACCCAAACTGGCTCGATCTGCCATCAAGTGAGCTAATAAAACTGTGGGAATCTGCGGATCGAGGCGACGGATCTCTGCTTCTAATACTGGCTGTAATTTCTGAATCAACATTTCATTAACTTCAGCTAATGCCAGTCCTTCTGTTTCGGGACGAGTTAATAATGTAGAGCGATTTAACCAGGGAAGGGTAATAATTTGAATTGCTCCACTACGGGTATCCAAGCGATGAGTAGCGATGGTATCGCCGACGATAAACCCTGGCACAACTAAGGTACGATAAATAGATAGACTCGCCCCACCATTACCTTGTGAGTGTTGATCGTGGTTCCCTACTAAGAGAATTGCAGGTATTTTAGCATCTGCTAAACGTCGGAACTGACTGGCAAAGGCTTCATGAACATAAGGTGCGGGAGTAGCATCAGGAAAAGCATCACCACCAAATAATACCAGATCTACTGGTTCGGCGATCGCGCGATCGATACAAATGCGTAGGGTATTTACAAAGTCTTCTAATCTGGTATTGATTCCTGTTTCGGGATTAATCTTGCCATGAGAAAAACCGCTTCCTAGATGGATATCAGATAAGTGCAGAATTTTAATCATAATACCAGAGTTAGCTATATGGTTGTGGAGCTTAAGTAAAGGATAGTACTTTTGCTAGTTAATTTGTTTTATTATTACCCTCAATAACCAGCAGGTTTTGAGATTTTTGTAATCGCTCAAGATCTTTTACATTATGCACTCAAAGCCATTTTTTTGGTCTTGGTTATTGATTCGCTGCGATCGCTTATCATCTTTAGGAATAATTAAGCACTTGTTTGGGGAATTATAACTATCAAGCTGATTACCACTCGATTGAATTGGTTTTTTACTGGCTATTAGTTCTAATATAGGTTTTCTCAGATGGTTTTTATATATATTTTTTATTAGTAGCAAGCGTAATTTTGCTGCTAGCCGGCACTATTTTTATCGTCAGCGTAAAAATATACAACGGCTTAGTTATTAAGAAAAATCAGGTCAGCAAATCTTTTTCTAGTGTTGATGTATTGCTTAAGAAAAGATGGGATTTAATTCCTAACTTAGTTGGTGTAGTGAAAAATCATCTGCAATTTGAACAGCAAACGTTAGCTGAAATTACGAGATTGCGATCGCAAGTTATGTCTGGGGGAGTTAGTGCAGAACATAGACTCACTCTCGAAAATCAAATTTCTCGCACGATGGGAAATATTGTGGCATTAGTTGAAAATTATCCTGATTTGAAAATGCAGCCGTTACGGAATATAACAATGCCTTAGAAATGTTTCCGAGTAATCTGGTTGCTGGCTATATGATACCAATTTAAATAGCATTCAGGGCAGATAGGGCATCGTTGATGAAAGAATAACCTGTGATGGAAGCAATCACTTCTGGCGTTAACTCACATATAAGTTGATCGACTTTGGTTTGCAGTTGAGCCTGGGTTTTGAACGAAGCCCACTTTAGATCCGCTTTTATATGTTCCCATAATCGCTCAATTGGGTTTAACTCAGGACAGTAAGGTGGTTGAAATAACAAAACGATATTCTCTGGCACAATTAAATCTTTGCCATTGTGAAAACGTCCATTATCGA
>DATNPK010000017.1 GCA_036703275.1 Coleofasciculaceae cyanobacterium
TAGTGGATAAAGCAAAAATACTGAGACAAATACGGCGATGGGCGCACTAAAAGCGATCGCGTTATAAGGTCGTATTCCGACTAAACGCGAGATTTCAAATTGTCTGAGCATGAAGCCAATTAGCGCAAAAGCACCGTGTAGCGCGATAAACGCCCACAGTCCCCCGATTTGACACCAGCGGGTGAAACTCCACCCTGCCTCTGGTCCCCATAAAAATAACAGGGAGTGTCCCATGCTGTCTGCGGGTGTTGATGCTGCTACGGTTAGGAAGTTACATCCTTCTAGGTAAGAAGAAGCTAATCCGTGAGTGTACCAGCTGGTTACGAATGTGGTGCAGGTTAGCCATCCTCCAATTGCCATGTAGGCACAGGGGAAGAGCAGGATTCCTGACCATCCTACGAATACAAAGCGATCGCGCTTGAGCCAGTCGTCTACCGCATCAAAGATGCCGCGTTTGGCTGGCGCGCGTCCTACTGCTATTGTCATATTTTTTAATCCTCTTGCTTAGATAATATTTAGACTGCAAGATCTATCAAAATGTACTTTTCTATCATGCCTTAGGTATTTATCTCAAATAAACTTGAGAATTACCAAGATTTATAAAACTTTACCAGATTACCAGGTAGTATTTCCTGTCATCAGATGAAACTTTTCTTAAGATACCGTAACAAATATAGATTCAGCCACAGCACTTAAGTACTTTATATTAAAATAACATGAAAATACTGCTACCACGCGAATAAAGACAGCTTTTAAACCCAAAACTTAGCTCGCTATTCTGGGGTAAGAGCCATAAATATTGATTAGGAAAATTTTTACAAAATGACATATTACGACTTGAGGTAAAGTCAAACATCAGTTTCCAGCATAAAATGCCAGGTCTTTCTATTGATTAAGTTTTTACTGAATCAACTAAATGAGAAAGTAGAAGAAGCAAGCAAAATTTTTTATTAGTACCCAAAAATATTAATCAAATTTAAGACAATCGTAATGACAACCAATCAAACGAAACAACAAACATTAAGACATGATATTCTTGGCTCTCGCAGACTAAGTAATTTGCTGTGGGCAGTTATAGTAACAATAGGCGGAATAGGATTCTTGTTGGCTGGTCTATCTAGCTATTTTAAAACCAATTTGTTAATTGTTTCGGATACTAGCGAATTACAGTTTATTCCCCAAGGAGTTGCTCTAACTTTTTATGGTGTAGCAGGATCACTTCTGGCTACATACCTATGGCTACTTTTGGTTTGGAATGTAGGTGGTGGCTACAACGAATTTGATAAAGACACAGGTAAAGTAACGATCGCACGTCAAGGGTATCCTGGCAAAAATCGACGGGTAGAAGTTGAGATTCCCATAGAAGAAGTGCAGTCTGTTCGAGTCGAAATAAGAGAAGGATTAAGTCCTAAGCGAGCTTTATATTTGCGCTCTAAAAAAAGAAGAGATATTCCTTTGACCCGAGTTGGCGAACCCATAGCACTTGCGACTTTAGAAAACCAAGGAGCAGAGCTAGCAAGATTTTTACAAATTCCTTTAGAAGGATTGTAGGCTGTAAAATAAATATAAAAAAATACTTGGCGATCGCTTTATGGAAGATTTATTAAAGCGATCGTCTTTTTTTCTCGTTACTGGATTGGAATCATCATCCTTTGATACATACCACTTGCTTGATGGTGGCGACAACTTCAACTAAATCTGATTGCTGTGCCATAACCTCTTCGATCGGCTTGTATGCCCCAGGAATTTCATCGATAATTTTGCTATCCTTGCGACATTCAACTCCCTGAGTTTGCTCAATCACATCCTCCACCGTAAACTCTTTTTTCGCTCTGGTACGAGACATTAACCTTCCCGCACCGTGAGAACAAGAGCAATAGCTATCATGATTTCCTTTACCTTTAACAATGTAAGATTTCGTCCCCATTGAACCAGGAATTATGCCATAGTCTTCTGGTTGAGCGCGTACTGCCCCCTTGCGAGTTACATAAACATCTTCGCCAAAATGAACTTCTTTTTCGGCATAGTTATGGTGACAATTTACGGATAACAGAGGCTTAATTTCCTTCCCTCCAGTAACAAATTCTTCGACAATCCGTTTAAAACGCTCCATCATTACGTCTCGGTTGAAACGAGCATAATCTTGCGCCCACTGTAAATCGCGCCAATAAGCCTCAAATTCGTGCGTACCTGCCACAAAATAAGCTAGGTCAGGATCGGGCAAGCTAAGATTAGCTAACTCTGCCAGCTTTTTACCTGTAGAAATATGACATTGAGCCAACTTGTTGCCAATATGTCGTGAACCAGAATGAAGCATCAGCCAGACATGATTTTCTGTGTCTAAACAAAGCTCGATAAAGTGATTACCACCACCTAAAGAACCCATTTGCTTCTGGGCCTTATTATCTAGATCCTGTACACCTGGATGCAATTCTTTAAAATCTCGCCATCCTTGCCAATTGGTAACTTTCTTCTCAATGCTTTTATTTTCCCATCTCCCCACGGGAATTGATCGCTCTATTTGATGACGAATGTTTTTTAACTTTCCTTCCAGGCGATCGCCCGTAAAAGGCAGTTTAACCGCAGCCATCCCGCAACCAATGTCAACACCGACAGCCGCAGGAATTACCGCATCTTTTGTCGCAATGACTGAACCCACTAATGCTCCTTTTCCCAAATGAACATCGGGCATCAGTGCCAGGTGTTTAAAAACGAAAGGAAGAGATGCTACATTTTTTGCCATTTGGGCTTCTCGATTATCAAGCTGATGATTCGCCCAAGACAAGATTGGTTTGTTACTTGATAAATCTAATTGTTCGTGTGGCATAATTCGCTCATTCAATTACATATATAATACAATATCTAAAATAGTTTTGCTGAGGGAATTGTAAAGATATACTTAAAAATTATGACACCAAAAATTTGAATCTGTAGTTTTGCCCTCGCCGAGAATATACAAAACTACACTAGTTTAATAAAAATTAAGCTACAACGGTCAATGTCATCAGGGGTAATCAGTCAAAATTCAAAATATGACTCAAAAATCTAATGTGTGGTTAATCAAAATGTTTTCGTTACTGCTAATCAGTAGCTTAGTCTTGGGAGGATGTGCGACATCAGCGACAGATATTTCACAATCAGGCTCATCATCTGATAATCTGGCAACTAATCAATCACAACTGGCGAGTGCCAAAAACAACAATAAAACAATGAGTAATAATTTGCCCCAGCTAGAAGGGATGGCAAAAGTAGAATTACAGGTCAATGGTTCCCCTATCTTGATTGAAATCAATGGCACAGAAGCACCAACAACTGCGGGGAACTTCGTCGATTTAGTCAATCAAGGTGTTTACGACGGATTAGTTTTTCACCGAGTGATTCCTGGTTTTGTAGCTCAAGGTGGAGATCCTCAAGGAAAAGATCCCAACTTCCGTGGACAATTAGGGACAGGGGGCTTTAGCGATCCCAAAACTGGTTCAGAAAGACGCATTCCCCTAGAAATCAAGTTACAGGGAGATGATGAGCCTACTTACAGCAAGGCAAAACTTTCTGGTTCTTCTGTAGTCTTAAAACACGATCGCGGTGTGATCGCGATGGCTCGTTCTGCTATGCCCGATTCGGCTTCTTCCCAATTTTATATCGCCCTTGAAGACTTACCTTCCTTGGATGGAGACTATGCTGTCTTTGGCAAAGTGGTTGAGGGTATGGATATAGTTGACGGCATTAAGCAAGGCGATCGCATTGGCACAGCTAAAGTAGTAGAAGGTTTAGAAAACCTTAAGAAATAAACAGGTTTTAATTTTTGCTTGTGAGTTCATTTAACATTTTTAGACCCAAAGCTGATCGATTTTAAAACCTATGGATGTGGTTGTTACTGGGATAGGATTAATATCCTGTCTCGGATCACTTCAATCAACTTGGTCGAGTATTTTACAGGGCAAGTCAGGGATTAGATCGCGACAGCTTTTTGATGCACTCCCTGCTTATCCTCTAGGACTAATCAATTCTCGACCAAGCAGAATAGATGATTTAACCCAAAAGATCTTGGTTGATGCTTTAAAAGATGCCAAACTCCAAGTTCCACTTGACGAATGTGGTGTGGTTATCGGCTCTAGTCGTAGTTCTCAGGCAACCTGGGAAAAATTAGCAACCCACTCTCGAGACGGTAAATTGAGTAATTTAGCCTCTGATTGGTTAGAGACTTTACCTCATCAACCTGCAATAATCGCAGGTAGTTATCTACAAACTACTGCTCCAGTCTTAGCGCCTATGGCTGCTTGTGCAACAGGAATTTGGGCATTAGCTAGAGGCTATGAGCTAATCAAAACGGGTAGATGCGAAAAAGCGATCGCTGGTGCAGTAGAAGCTCCAATTAGCGCCCTGACTTTGGCTGCTTTTGAACAAATGGGTGCGTTAGCGAGTACGGGCTGTTATCCTTTTGATCGATCGCGAGAAGGTTTAGTGTTAAGCGAGGGTGGAGCGATATTTGTTTTAGAAACAGCCGAGTCAGCTACACGTCGTCAAGCTAAGATCTACGGTAGAATTCAAGGCTTTGGTTTTACCTGTGATGCTTACCATATGACCACACCTCAAGCAGTTAATGGGAGTGCGGCCAGAGCAATTAAACACTCATTAGAGCGGAGTGGATTAGAAGCTCAAGCGATTAATTATATTCATGCTCACGGTACTAGCACAACTTTAAACGATCGCCATGAAGCGCAGTTGGTTCAACATATATTCCCTCAAAGGGTTGCGCTTAGCTCTACCAAAGGAGCAACAGGTCATACTTTGGGTGCATCAGGAGCAATTAGTACTGCATTAACTTTTATGGCGATAAAACATAGTTATTTGCCTCCCTGCGTAGGTTTAAAAAATTCTGAATTTGAGCTTAATCTAGTTACCCAGGCGAAAAAAATCGCAATTAATCATGCTATGTGTTTCAGCTTTGGCTTTGGAGGTCAAAATGCAGCCCTAACTTTGAGTAAATAATATCTTCCTGAACTTAAAAAGAAAGTGTATTTAAAGAGGAACAAACACTATATTTCATGTTCAATTATTCTTTCTAACAACTAAAAAAATTTTAAACGCTCACGATAATTTGTCAGTATTTCAGAAGATGAATTCTCATGAATTTGGTAGTTAATATTCGTTAACAAACGGTTGAAAGATTGCCCAACTGTTAGAGAATATAAGCTTAGTGACCTCTGATGATAGCAATTAAACAATTAAAGTCAGCCTGTTCAATTTAATAGAAAAAAAGTTAAGTATTAATAATGGTAGACAGCCTTAAAAAACCGCAATTTGAAGAAGTTCGTCCTGGAGTAAAATCTCCAGCGGCAGAAACTATTCTCACTCCTCGCTTTTACACAACCGATTTTGAAGAGATGGCTAACATGGACATCTCTGTCAACGAAGATGAACTCCAAGCAATCTTAGAAGAGTTTCGCGTTGACTATAACCGCCATCACTTTGTCAGAGATGAGCAGTTCCAAAAGTCTTGGGACAATATCAGTGGCGAGACTCGTAAAGTATTCATCGAATTTTTAGAACGTTCTTGTACTGCTGAGTTTTCAGGATTTCTACTTTACAAAGAACTAGGCAGACGTCTAAAAGGAAAAAGCCCTGTCTTGGCGGAAATTTTTACTCTTATGTCTAGAGATGAAGCTCGTCATGCTGGTTTTTTAAACAAGGCCTTGTCTGACTTCAATCTTTCACTCGATTTAGGATTTCTAACCAAAAGCCGTAAGTATACTTTTTTCAAGCCTAAGTTTATTTTTTACGCTACCTATCTTTCGGAAAAGATCGGTTACTGGCGTTACATCACTATTTTCCGTCATCTCCAGCAGCATCCTGAAAACGAAATTTACCCTATCTTCAGCTTCTTTGAGAACTGGTGTCAGGATGAAAACCGTCATGGCGATTTTTTTGATGCCATCATGAAGTCTCAACCTCAGTTTCTTAATGACTGGAGAGCAAGACTGTGGAGTCGCTTCTTTTTACTTTCCGTATTTGCGACGATGTATTTGAATGACGTTCAGCGTTCTGGCTTTTATGAGTCTTTGGGCTTAGATGCTCGCGAGTATGATAAATACGTCATCAAACAAACCAACGACACCGCAGGCAGAGTATTTCCTATTGTATTGGATGTAGAACACCCTGATTTCTATCAGCGTTTAGAAAAGTGCGTGGCTAACAATCAGAAACTAACTAAAATTGCTAGCTCTAATTCTGCTGCGCCAATCAAGCTGTTACGCAAATTACCTTACTACGTTTCCAACGGCGTAGAGTTAATAAAAATGTACTTAGTCAAGCCAATTCGGGTAGATAATTTGGCTAATACGGTTCGTTAAGATCGTCTTTTCTAGTTACTTACTTTTTTAAGTCTTGTTGTAAAGCAAGGCTTTTTTTATTGTTTAACCTTTAATTAAAATAAACAGAATAAAAAACAATTGTCAACTTTTAAGTAGCGCGTAGATAGCACCCAAAGGTATTATCTACAACACCACTGCCTAAATACTTCCCTAACTAACTAAAGTATCCAGACTCTCGATCATTACGAAATAAGTCTTGGTTTTATGCAGTTTAATGATAAAAAATTCAGACCTATTACCTCCACCGACAGCAAGTTAGGGGATTTCTGATGTTTGCAGATCACGAATAAATAAATCGAGAGCAGTGTAAAATAAATTGTGAGCGATCGCGATTACAACAATAGACGATAGTAAAACCAAAAGGTAAAGCATCAAATAGCTCTTGGATAAAAGTAAATTGAGCATATTGTAATCAAGACGCGTCAGAGTTTCTCGCAGTCTGAATTCATCCCGCCAATTACTGGGGGGTTTTTTGTAGTTCCGGCCTTTCTTCTGGCACAATCGCTCCTTCAACAGGACACACTTGCAAGCAGATGCCGCAGTCAATACAGGTAGCAAAATGTTATCTAAGCTAAGAAGTCACCTTCTTAACTCGACTACAGAACGCAGCATGACAATTTCTCGTCACTGCGCTCCTCAATGAGATGATTCCTGTCTTGAATACTTCTGTCTGTGCCATTCAATGTAATCTTGACGA
>DATNPK010000018.1 GCA_036703275.1 Coleofasciculaceae cyanobacterium
TGATTTTGTCTCACAAGAGTTGAGAGCAGCCGAAGACCCTGAGTTTGAAACTTTCTACACCAAAAACATCCTGCTCAACGAAGGTCTAAGAGCATGGATGGCAACTCAAGACCAACCACATCAAAACTTTGAATTCCCAGAGGAGGTTCTACCACGTGGTAACGCTCTCTAATCTTGGCGCAGGCGCAGGTCGTGATATTGAGTCTACAGGTTTTGCCTGGTGGGCTGGTAACGCTCGTTTAATTAATCTTTCAGGAAAGCTCTTGGGCGCACACGTTGCCCACTCTGGACTGATCGTATTCTGGGCTGGTGCAATGACTATCTATGAAGTCGCTCACTATGTCCCTGAAAAGCCCATGTACGAACAGGGCATGATCCTACTTCCTCACCTAGCAACATTAGGCTGGGGTGTAGGGCCAGGTGGTGAAGTAATTAATACTTATCCCTATTTCGTAGTTGGTGTTTTACACTTAATTTCTTCAGCTGTTCTTGGTTTAGGCGGTATCTACCACGCACTTCGTGGTCCAGAAACACTAGAAGGGTATTCCAATTTCTTTAGCCAAGACTGGAAAGACAAAAACCAAATGACTAACATCATTGGTTATCACCTAATCCTATTAGGACTTGGTGCTTTTCTATTAGTATTTAAAGCCATGTTCTTCGGTGGTGTATATGATACCTGGGCTCCAGGTGGTGGTGACGTTCGGATTGTGACTAACCCCACTCTTAATCCCGCCACAATCTTTGGCTATCTAACTGCCGCTCCTTTTGGTGGCGAAGGTTGGATTATCGGTGTTGACAACATGGAAGATATTATTGGTGGTCATATATGGGTCGGTTTGATCTGTATTGCTGGCGGTATCTTCCACATCTTAACCAAACCTTTTGGTTGGGCGCGTCGCGCTTTGATTTGGAATGGTGAAGCTTACCTTTCCTACAGTATCGGTGCTGTGTCTTTGATGTCCTTCATCGCTTCTTGCTATATCTGGTTCAATAACACTGCTTACCCCAGTGAATTTTACGGCCCTACTAACGCTGAAGCTTCCCAAGCACAAGCCTTTACTTTCTTAGCTCGTGACCAGCAAATGGGTGCGAACATCGGTTCATCTCAAGGTCCTACTGGTCTTGGTAAATACCTGATGCGCTCTCCTACAGGTGAAATTATCCTGGGTGGAGAAACCATGCGTTTTTGGGATTTTCGTGGTCCTTGGTTAGAGCCTATGCGTGGACCTAACGGTATTGACCTTGATAAAGTTAGAAATGACATCCAGCCTTGGCAACTACGTCGTGCTGCTGAGTACATGACTCATGCTCCTAATGCTTCGATCAACTCTGTTGGTGGTATTATCACTGAGTCCAACTCCTTTAACTTCGTTAACATTCGTCAATGGTTGGCTTCATTCCAGTTCATTGTTGCCTTCTTCTTCCTCATCGGTCACCTATGGCACGCTGGACGTGCTAGGGCTGCTGCTGGTGGGTTTGAAAAAGGTATTGATCGCGAAACCGAACCAACACTATCTATGCCTGATTTAGACTAAGTGACTATTGAAACTATTAGCTTAGTTACGGTTTAGTATATAAATAAGCCTCTGCTACTTGCTTGGCGGGGGCTTATTTATTAGACGTTGTTGATTTAAAGTTTAATATTTCGAGTAATGATGTTCGCAGCTAAAAGCTATTAGCTTTTAGCTTTTATAAGCAAATAACTTTTTATATAGATGCCAGATTTAGACAAGATTGCTGCTCAGTTGGAAAGTCCTGATTCTAAAGATCGTTTATTGGCTTTGACCTCTTTGAGGAAAGTTGCACCAGAGGATGCTGTTCCTTTGATTAAAAAAGTTTTAAATGACGAAATACTTCCTGTGCGTTCAATGGCGGTTTTTGCTTTAGGAGTGAAACCTACCGTAGAATGTTTTCCACTGTTGATCGATTTGTTAGCAAGTGACCCAGATTATGGAATTAGGGCGGATGCAGCGGGAGCGTTGGGCTATCTAAACGACATTCGTGCTTTTGAACATTTGGTTAGAGCTTTTTACGAAGATACAAACTGGCTGGTTAGATTTAGTGCTGCTGTATCTCTGGGTAACTTACAGGATATTAGAGCGAAAGAATTACTAATAGAAGCCCTCGATAGTGATGAGGTTATTCTACAGCAAGCGGCGATCGCAGCGCTAGGAGAAATTAAAGCCACCGAAGCAGTAGATAATATTCTTAATTTTGCCGCCTCAGAAGATTGGCTAATTCGTCAGAGAATTGCTGAGGCATTGGGTAATTTGGAGACCGAAAAAAGTATTTCAGCATTAAAGTTTTTAGCTAAAGATCTGCACCCTCAGGTAAAAGAAGCAGCGCAGATATCGCTAGAGCGTTTACAGCAAAATAAATAGTTTTTATTTTCTTAAGTTATTTAGAAAGAAAATGGGCGTTGCATCCGGACGGGATGATTCAAAGGGGGATGGTGTCACAATGAAGATAGTGAAGCAAAAGTTTGATTGACAGTTGGAACATCTCTTCGGATTTGGAATAGCATAAGCTTTTCCTCTTCAAACGAGCTAAGTAATGCCCAAGACGAGTATTTTCATCCCTCAACACGGGGCATGTAAGTTTTAAGAATTAGATGATCACAATCGTCGATAGAACAAGGATAAACTAGCCATCCATCAGTAACATAAAGAAAAGATTTCCCGCCTCTAATTGTTTGCCACAGAGCTTTGAAGGTTCTCGCTGTGCGATCTCCTAATCTCCAAGCTAAAATCCCTAGTGAAAAATGATTAACAACTGTCCATAACCATTTCTTATTTTTTTTACCTAGGAAAAAGTAATTTTTGGAATCTCTTGAATTTCAGGAGCATTGGGCAAGGCGAGCGTGACGCGGAGCTAGTCCTTTAGGGCACTCTTTACGCTGGTAGTGTTGTTTGACTCTACGATGACCGTTTTGGCGAATTTGATTAGACTGACAATTTGGACATTTTATTCCTCATTATTATCAGATCATCCCGCCTGGATGCAACACCAGCAAAATTAGTATTTAAGTAATAAAAAAGGTGGGCAATTTGCCCACCAAACAGATTAAGTTAGCTAACGGATCGCAGCTTTATTAGATCAATCCTTTAACATGGCTCATAATGCCTTCTGGATCTAATCCTTGATAGGGGAATTGTTCCCAAAGTCCACCACAGCCTTCTTCGTGTACACCAAGATAACCATATTTAGGAGTCAAGCCTCGCTCAAGTAACCAAGAACCAAAGCGACTACCCAAACCAGTACGACGATTGAAAGATTCAACTACCAATACGAAAGGTGCTTGCCCAATTTTGTCGAGCATGTCTTCGTCTACAACGTTGAGAGTAGATTTATTAATTAGACCAACATTAATGCCCTCCTGTCTAAGACGTTCTACCGCATCTAAAGAACGATAAAGAGCATCGCCAAAACTGACGATATAGCCTGCATCTCCTTCGCGAACTACTTCATCTTTGTCAGGCGTAAAAGTATAGTCACCACCAAATAACTCGTTGCCCGAATCATCTAGGATCATGGGAACTTTCGAGCGGGTAGAAAAGATAAAGCGCATTCCTGGATGATGAAATACCTTTTTCACACAGGCACTCATTTGGTTAGCATCAGCGGGGAAGTAGAGACGGGTTTCATAACCATCATCTAGTCCATTGTCGGCAAACATATTGTTGATTCCGAAATGACAGGTATTATCCGCCATATCGTCGATACCAGCGTGGGAGAAATGACACAGTAGATTAGACTTGTTGAGACGTGCCATTGTGATTTCCGAAATACACATCTCCAAGAAAGCACTAAAGGTAGCAAACACGCCCTGTTTTCCTTCCTCCATGCCAAAACCAGCAGCAGCGGAAAGGTTACCCCGTTCCATAATGCCAGAGGGAATAAAGACTTCAGGATAAGCATCGTGGATTTGTTTAAAACCGCAAGAACCTTCTAAGTCACTATCAATAAAAATAACTTTTGCTTTGCGTTCGGCATCACTCATTTCCCCAAGTACGGAAACTACAGCGTCACCAAAGACAGTGCGGTTAGAGCCAACCTTATCGGTGACACCCAAGAATTTATAGTCATTACTGGATTTTTTAATGTTTTTGAGAAAGTCGGCGGCTGCACCTTGTTGATGCTTTTCCAAATAGGCGATCGCTTTATCGACAGCAATCACATCGTGTCCATGAGTAGAACCTTCAATCCCATCGATACCAGGACACATGGGACGTTTGTTAACTAACGCAACGGGACCATTACCAGTTACCGCAGCGCACATACGGCTATATAGAGAATCAAGATCCTCGCCGTCTCCCGTGTTAACCTCTAAACCATGGCCAGTTAAAGTTTTAGCAACATCATAGCCAGGAAGATAATCAGAAGGATGTCCAGCGATCGTTACATCATTATCGTCGATAAATAGCTTCACGTTGAGGTTTTGCGCTACTGCTAAACGAGCCGCCTCAGCATCATTACCTTCTTGTTGCGCACCATCCGAACCTAAGCAAACTACTACCTTATCAGGATTAGCCAGTGCTATACCGTTGATGTAAGGCCAAATATGTCCTAAACGACCAGAACTAAACTTAATTCCAGGAGTTAAACCCAATTCAGGGTGTCCTGGTAGCCTAGAATTAGCACCACGATAGTTAACTAATTCTTCTTGAGGTAAGTCACCATTCAATGTCGCCATCAAATATTGAGTGGCGACGCGGTGTCCCGCTTCATCAAAAAAGATGGGTACAAATTTATCAGGCGCACCACGGAAAAAAGCATCCAGGATCATTACTTCAGGGACAGTATCAAAAGGTCCGCCAGTATGACCACCAACGCCTCTAGCACCACCAGTAGCGGTAAAGAAAACGATCGCCTCGCGGCAAAGTTGAATATTAGCTTTTAAAGTTTCTCTCTGTTCGTCTGTCAGAGTAGAATTGCTAGGGTCTAATGCCAAAGGCTTATAAGCACCTAAGTCGATGGGAAAACGAGTAGTTGTTGCTGTCATGATTTATCCTGTTGTGTGTGAGTAAAGCTGTAACTTAAAAGACGCTGTTGATTTGAAGTATGAATTTGCTAATGATAATATTTGTAGCTAATAGCTATTAGCTTTTTCTAGCCTAGTTCAGCGATGTTAATTGAGAAATTGTTATACCTAAATATTAGTATCTAGTTCTATCTTAGGAAATCTGATACTCCTATAGAGCGATAAACAAGTTCAAGTTTATCGGTTTGTGGTATTTAAGGGAAATTATTTTAAGCCCCTCCATTCATGGATGGGGTTTCTTCCCTGCCCCCTGCTTCTTGTTGACGATCTATTTAACTAACAACGTCTATAAGACTTTTTCCGATTTGGCACAAGGATCGCGGAAACCTGAGCGAACGCGGTAGGTATAATTTAATTCTTGATGAAACCAAGGAGTGTAAGCAAAGGCATAAGGATATGTATTGGGCAAACAAATCTTATCTCCTGGTTCTATTTTCGCGATAATTTCCCGACTGATATAGGTTTGTTTAAATCTTGCCAGAGTATTAAAATGAGGCGCAAGATAAATAAAATTGGTTTTGATACCTACAATAATTAGAGCAATTAAGGATATTAACCCGACTCGGCTAGGCTTGATTAACCGATTTTGGTGGTGAGTAACCAGATATAGGTTAAGAGAAATCAACACCATCATCCAGTACAGGAAATATCTCAGTTCATGGGATTGGGGAAAATTAGCAGCGATCGAAGACATGACTATAACTACTATTGCCGCAACTTTAGTATGGCGATCGCGATTTTTAGCAATTAAATAAATTAGCAACAGAACTTGAAACACCACATAAGCCCCAAAAAAACCACCCATGCGATTGCGGTCTGGATTTTTACTATACTGATCGTGATTCCAGTAGGCAGAATTGATCTCTAAAATAGAATAAAGCCACCGTTGGGCTGTTGGTGCATCCGCAAGATAGCCAGGAGCATCACTATACATTGGTAAAGCATGATTTAATACCTGTCCGGCAATTTCGATGCGGACGGGGTAAAAAGGATTACCGTGAATTGCAATATTTTTAATGGGAGTAGCAAAAATTACCAACGAAGCCAGTAAAGCAACGGGGATGGATTTTAGTAGCCAGGTAAATAGCTGCTGTCTATTAGTTGAACGCCAACGTAACCAAAGTATTCTTATGGCGATCGCAGCCAAAACGCTCAACACCAATGGCTCTAACTGAGGTTTACTATTTGATGAACCTATCCCAGCCAAAAATATTACCCATAAATCTCGCCGACTAGGATTGTCTCGCTGCTGATAAAGAACATAAGCCATCATAATCATCATGGCTAAGAAAACATTGGCGATTAAGTCCACATAACTATTAACCGCATGAGCCTGAATTAAAGGAACACCTAAAAGTGCGATCGCCGTTAAGTAATAAGCAACTTTAAAATAAGTCTTGAGAAAATAGGCATACAAAACTAAACTAAAAAATCCGACTAAGTTTGCTCCCTGAACTCTTTGGGTAATCAACCAGAAAAATCCTTGAAAAAACTCTCCTAATAAGGGGAATCCCGCAAATCTTGGCTCCATATTAATAAATTCTTCGGCTGGCACGATGTTCCAGATTCTAGCGGCAAAAGGAAGATGATAACCCCAGGTATCATAAGTAGGGTCAACATCAATAATGCCCAGGAGAAAAATTGAGATAGTTAGCAAAAGAGCGATCGCTTTGAGAACAGTTTGTAATCCTAGCCTTGGTTTTTGAGATGGGGAAGTATTTTTATTTTTGATAGTTGAATTTATCATAATTCTTGAGCATTGCAAGACATGACTGTAAAAGTAAACCCAGATGCAGCCCAATACTTCTAGTCATTTACTTTGTTATTGATTGGTTGAGTTTGAGGTAGCAAGTAGCAAGTAACTAACAATAGCTAAACCTCATTACTTATTATTTGCGTAGCTTCGCGTCCGCTGCTCCGCTTATCCGTGATAGACTCATTTTTAAGGTTTGATAAATTCTGCGGCATTAGGGGGAATCACCGTTAAATCTCCGCAATCTCTAGGGTCTACGGTAGCTTTGATACTGTAGTCATATTCAATTTCGGGATGAAAATAAGAACTGTAGTAAAAAGCATTGTGGATTTGAGCAAAAGGGACTGAATTGGGATTTGAGATTGCATGACGAGCGATCATACAGGTACGCTCATTAGGAATCATCTGATTTAAAAGCTCTGTTTTTACGGTGTTTTTAAGATAAGGTTGAAAGGAGTTGAATACAGGTTTAAGGTAATAGTCATTAATTCTGATACCCATGATCGTGCCAAAAAGCAGACAAACTAACCCCAAATATTGAGGCTGCAACCATCTTCTGGCTCGATTTTGCCACGAGGTAACGACACATAAGTTCAAAGATACCAAAGTAATCATCCAGAACATGAAATAGCGCAGTTCATGAGATTGAGGAAAATTGGCGGGAACAAATGACACTAGCAAGATAATAGCTAGGGCTGTAGTAGCATTACTTGACTTATCTTTAGCAAATGTTCGTTTTTGCAGTTGCTCTGTAATAGTTAAACCGATTAGTAACAGCAGATTGAACACCACATAAGCCCCAAAAAAACCTCCTGCACGATCTAAATGCCGAGGATTGCCCCCATTCCACTGATCTGCTGACCATTGAGGAGTATTTATTTCTAAAATCGATTGCAGCCATTTTTGGGGTCTATTGCCCTCACTGTAGGTTTTAGGAGTTAGTTGATGATTAAGAACTATTCCGGCAACTTCAATTTTGATTGGGTAAAAAGGGTTGCCATAGAAAGCCACATTTTTGATTGGTGTAGCAAAGATTAATCCTGATGCGATCGCCGCCAATGGTATAGTCAGCCATAGTTTACCCTGGCCAGCACTAGAATGTTTGAAGTATAGCCAAATCACTCTAATTCCTAATATCCAATAGAGTAAAAAGATCAGCGGTTGCAGTTGCGGTTTAGTATTTGCTGCGGTGGCTGCACCTAAAAAGACAATTAATAGTTCCCCCTTTCTCGGTAATTTGGACTGGCGAAAAAAGCTATAGGTCATCATCATTACTATTGCTACACCAATATTGCCTGGGAGATCGACAAAGCTAGTCGTAGCATGAGTTAAGACTGCGGGAATAGTAAAAATAGCAATTACTGATAGGTAAAGAGGAACTTTGAAATAGCTTCTCAGAAATAAAAAATAAATAATTAAACTTAAATATCCTACTAAGTTAGTCGCCTGGATTCGCCCTGTAATCTTCCATAACAACCCCTGGAAAAAATTTGCCAGCAGGGGGAAGCCATCAAAACGATGCTCGATTAAATTTTCTGAAATAAAAGATTTTTCTGGAACAATACCCCAAATTCTGGCAGCAAAAGGCAGATGATACCAACCCACATCATAGTTAGTGTCAACATCAATAATTGCCTTGAGAAAGATTGAGATGGTGATGATTATGGCAATTATACTCAGAATTATTTCTAATACTTGCCTATTCTTCTTTAGCACTGATTACTAATTACTAGTTACTAAATATTAAATTAAAGTATGTCAAACCAAGGTAAAAAATTGATTATTTCATCTTAGTTTGTAGCTTTGTAAGTTTGAATTCACTCTTGAGCGGTTAATATAGCAATTCTCATATTTATAAGTTATAAGGTACACTTCAATTAGGCATGAACCATTAGCTATTAGCAAAAAACCAGGGGGTCAGACTGTAGCTTATGTGAATGAGAACCGCTATAGCTTGCTTAAGAAGATTTATTCAAATAACCAGGAATAATCGTGCGATCGCCACACGCTTTTAAATCTAGTGCCGCTTGAACTGAATAATCGTAATCTAGTTCGGGATGAAAATACGAGCTATACAAAAAGACATATTTCAAAGGTGCTATGGGTGCAGTTTGAATATCTTCGCCGATGTGTTTACTAACTAAGCAGACTTGCGCATCTGGTTGAATTTGCTTGAGAAATCCTGGCTTCACGCCAAAAGTAACGTATTTATCTAAGGTTATTAAAGATGGTTTGGCAAAGAACGTACCTATTTTTACCAGAACAATAGTCAGAAATACGGCATAAACTAAACTCACATATTTGGGCTGCAACCATCGTCCTAAAAGCTGCTGGTTCTTGGGTAAAGAAACTAAATAAAGGTTGAGAGATACTAAACAGATCATCCAGTACATAAAGTATCTCAGTTCGTGGGATTGAGGAAAATTCAGAGGAACTAGAGTCATGGCGATCGCTGTTAGCACCGCAAACTTTGCTTCCCTGGGGCGATCGTTTTTAGGCAAGGATCTATTCTGAATTAACTCTCTAACCAAAAATCCCAAAAGCAGCAACAGATTAAACACCACATAAGCACCAAAGAAACCTCCGCGACGGCTGCGACTAGGGTAATTACTCCATTGATCGGGTGTCCAAGTTAATGGAGCATTTATTTCTAGTACGGATTTAAGCCAGCTTAGTTGTCTATTTCCTTCCTCAAATGCTTCTGGATTAAGTTTGTGGTTTAAGACAATTCCCCCTACCTCAATTTTAATTGGGTATAAAGGATTGCCATAGAGAACGGTATTTTTCACTGGGCTAGCGAAAATAATAATCGAGGCCAATAGAGCAATTGGCAGGATTTTGAACAGTTTAGTCAGTGATTTTTCTCGCCAATAGAGCCAGCCTAATCTGATGCCGACAACTATCAAAATTACGAATACTAAAGGCTGTAGTTGAGTTTTAGTATTAACGGCGATCGCTGCACCGAGAAAGGCAATCAACAGTTCTTGTATCCTGGGCAACTGCCTATTCTTATAGAAGCTATAGGTCATCATCACCAGTATCGATGTCCCGACGTTACCAAGTAGATCGACAAAGCTAGTACTAGCGTGAGTTAAAACTAGGGGAATCGAAAATAAAGCTATTACTGAGAGATATAGAGGTACTGCAAAATAATTTCTCAGAAAAAACCAGTAGCCAACTATGCTTAAAAAGCTGACTAAATTTGTCGATTGCATTCGCCCTGTAATGCGCCAAAAAAAACCTTGAAGAAAATGCGCCAGTAGAGGAAAGCCGTCAAAACGTGGCTCAAACCATTTTTCGTCTCCTGTAAACATCTCCTTGGGCAAAATTCCCCAAATTCTGCCAGCAAACGGTAGATGATACCAGCCAGGATCGTAGTTGTTGTCGATATCTAAGATTACTTTGAGAAATACTGAGACGGTTAGAGTTAGCGCAACTATAGATAATATTGTCTCTATTCCCAGTCGTCGCTGTTTTGATCGTTCCTGTTTCGTAGCAAAATCTAACATTGGGAATAAATATCAGTTAATTTTGTTTGGAGGTAAACAAAGCAAATCGTTCAACAAAAGAAATTACGGCAAACACCGCTAGAACAATTACTACTGCGACGATATAGAGAAACCGCTGCATCAGAGAATACTTAAGCGCACTGGCATCTGATACATCAAATAACCCTAATAAACCAATCCAGCTAAATTCCATCAGTCCTAAATTAGCAGGAGTAAAGCTTAACAACATTGCCAACTGCACGATAGGAGTTACAAAAACTACAGCCGACAGCTTAATTTTTAAGCCGCCTGCGATCGCAATGAAAATTCCGCGAATAATCCAGACTATATAACGGACTACCGAAATCCAATAGAGATAAAGGGTAAATTTTTTGCCCAGAATAGAATCATTACCTGTAGCTATTTCTGCTTGAGCTGCTTTATTTTTTCCTGCCTTTAATTGTTTAACCCAAGTCAAAACTTTAATCAACCAAGATATCAAACTGCGATGCCATTTGTCGATCACAAAGTGGGTCAAAATAATCGTCGCAATCCAAATAAAAACTGCTACTGATAAAGAAATATAGCTAAACACATATAAAATCGCAGCTGGAAATAATAATAAAGGGATTAAAAAGTTAAAAAATTGGTCATAAATAACTGAAAGAAAGCCTTTAGAAATAGAACTGATTTTATGTACTCGTAAAGCTAAATTTTGCACTATGACCATGCCTACATACTGAGGCATAAACTGCATGGTCAAAGAACCTAGAGTAGTATAAAAAAAATAAAATTTTACTGGCTGTTGGTTATCTGGAGTTAGCTTTTGAGTAACTAAACCCCATTTATAAGCCGTTAAAAAAGTATGGACAATTAGAGTTGTAATTGCCAATCCGGCATACAGCGGATTCAGGCTATAGAAGCTAGCTACAATTTGCTCAAGATCAACCTCAGTAAAGCGCAGGATTAACCAGACCAAGAAAAATCCTAAAGCCAGGGATAAAATACTAGATATAACGTTTTTTTTAGTTAACATTTAACATTGAGAATTAAGCATTTAACATTGAGCATTAAACTTGAAAAAAATTGTATTAGCTCTTGACTTTTGATGTTATACCCTTGTGGCTTGTCCCCGAATGGGGATACTCTTGACTCGAGCGCACCCATTAATTATCAATGCCAAATATCAATTCAACGTATCGTACCCCCATTTTGTCACTAAGTCTATGTCAAGCAATTCTGATATTTTAATAACCTCGGGCTTATATTGCTGCATCAGTTGCATTTTGATTTGTTCGGGCATTTTGGCTTTCGGGGCTTGATACCAAAGCAATTTTTCGACAATTTTATCCCGCACAAAATCATTAAATTCTTGAGAAACTAGGTTTTTAGAGATGCTTTTCACCATGGGATTATTAATTAAGTTATTAATCGCTTTAAACTTAACTTCTTTGTTAACATTTACCGCTTCGTATTCTGGCGTAAAGTTCGATACTCCTAAAAACTCTAGTATTTCTCGAAAGACACGTTCATTTTCGGACTGAAACTCTTCAAAGATTACAACTTTAATCTGATTATTACTAAAGCGATCGCGATACCGCTTTACCTGCTGATAATATTGCACCCGCTGAGAATAGTAAACATAGCTAGGGCTAGTTACCCTAGGACTCAGAAATTTTTCTTGGTGGCGTTCTTTTTCTAAGTCCAAAGCCGTTAAAAAATCTGGTTCGTTCTCTTCGGTAAATTTAACGTAGTGACTATGAAGCGAATAGAGAAACTTAGCCGGTTCACGCAAAATAATAATAATTTTGCCATCAGGATTGAAATTATGGATTTTTTCCGCTGTTACCTGAGAATAGAGATAATTAGTCGAGGATTCTCCTGCAATTTTGACATTTTTGGCTTTGCTAAAAAGCTGTAAATAAGCTGACTCATTTCTAAAGTCAAAAAAACGTTGTCTACCATAAGCGCGATCGCTCTCTAAATGAAAATCAGAACAAAAGAAGTGTGGCTCTTTGATGCTCGACATATATATTTCAGGATGTTGTCCCAAAAATTGGTGTAGAGCTGTTGTTCCAGATTTGGGCTGCCCGACAATAAATAAATTAGGCTTCATAAAGATTACAATTGATGAGTAATTAGACTTATGCCTGCGTCTGTAATTTTGCTTTTAAGCGAGCAGCTACGCGCTCTTGAATTCGAGAATCCTGCAAGTATCTACGCCAACCCATTGGTCCTAGCAGCATAAAGTTGGCAGCTAGCTTGAACAAGTTAGTCGATTCACCATGAACCATTGCTGCCAGGGTAGTATTAACTTCCGTCGAGAATAAAGCCACCTTAGTAACTTCTTTATTGGATTTTGGCGGCAGATGACGATTGACCACCGAGCGCATTTGCTGGCGAAATTCTTCCACACTAGAGCTTCGGCGGATAGTTTGCGAGTCTCCATGTACCCTAAATGCTGACAAAGGATTAGCAATATAGCAGGTATCACCCGCCGCAGCTAATTTAAGCCAGAAGTCCCAGTCGGCGGTATACCACAGTTCATTGTTTAATCCGCCCACCTCAAGAGCTAATTTTCGCTTAAACACAGGTGCGGGAATGGCAATAAAGTTTTGCACCAATAGTTTCTCCATCATCCCCTCGGCAGAAATTATTTTCTTTCTAGTTGGCAAAGGACATCCCCATAAACCCAGAGGTTTGCTTTGCTCATCAATAAATACGGAGTCGTGGAGATATAAAACAGCTTGGGGGTAAGCAGCGATCGCTTTTTTAAGTTTGTCTAACCGTCCTTCTAGCCACAGATCATCCTGATGTAGAAAACAGGTATAGATTCCACTAGCTTCTGAGAGGGCATGATTGGTATTAGCAACCCAGTTACCCTGTCTGGCTTTAGTAATTAATTTAATATTCAGCAGCTTTCGATATTTCTCGACAATTGTTAGAGTATTATCTGTTGAGCCGTCATCAATTACGACACATTCAATTTCTCGGTCTTGTTGCAGAGCGATCGAATCAAGGGCTGCTGCTAAATACTTGCTGCCGTTGTAAGTAGGAATAATAACTGATAACCAAGGCGGTTTAATCATCGTTTTAAGCCCAAAATACTCAAAAAGAAACTAGAGAAAATTGTTTGAATACCTAAAGCTAAACAAGTAACTCCAGGAATGACAATCGGCATTGTTTCCGTAGGATTAAGAGAACCAAAGTCATGTTGTCCCCAAATATCAAAGGCATAAACTGACGCTGCTAGACCCATAACCACTAGTATACTTCCAGCAATCAAGCCTGTTTCTAGATTGAGATAATCAAACAGTCGATTCAAGCGTCTGTCCTCTGGTAAAAATCCTTCGCTAATGCCAAATACCTTGGTAAACAGGGCGAACAGGACAATTTGGAAACCAATAGTCATCGCCGTAGAAGAGTAAAGTAAACTATGTACTTTAGGACTTGGTAATAAAGACAAAGTTGCTAACAAGCCAGCCAAAATTAAAAAGATACCAGGATAGAAAAACAGCCAGCGAGGACTATACATTAACAAGAAACGCAGGTGTCTCCAACCATCACGCCAGGTATTAAGATGAGGAGGGCGACTACGACCATCGGGAGAGAGAATTGTCGGTACTTCTGTAATTTGCATTTTATGGAGAGTGGCTTTGACGACCATCTCGCTGGCAAATTCCATTCCCGTAGTTTGCAAATCTAAATTAGAAATTGCATCTTTACGAAAACCTCTTAATCCACAGTGAAAATCATTACAAGGACTACCAAATAAAAGTTTGCCAATACCAGTTAGCACAGGATTGCCTAGATATCTGTGTAAAAAAGGCATTGCTCCAGATTCAATTCCGCCTTGGAAGCGATTTCCCATGACCAAATCGTAACCGTTACGTAGCTTTTTAATAAAAGGATTTAGGCTGCTAAAGTCGTAACTGTCATCAGCATCGCCCATGATGATATATTTGCCTCTAGCTGCTGCAATACCACCTTTGAGCGCACTACCATAACCTTTAGCAGGAATATCAATTACTCTGGCATTGAGCCTTCTAGCGATTTCTTGAGAACCGTCATTACTACCGTTGTCGGCAATAATTACTTCTCCAGCAAGATCGTTTTCAGCGATGAACCACTGAGCTTTTCTAATGCAGGTTTCTAATGTTTCCGCCTCATTTAAACAGGGCATGATAATCGAAACTTCGAGCGCATTTGTTTGCTCTACACGCTCTATGTGCCTGTTTACTGGTGTCTCTCTAGTTCTTATATTGCCCAACATAATTAATCCTCTTTTGGTAATTAGACAAAGGTCTTAGACCTGGTTTTTTGGTTTTTTGCTTGCAGATGTTTCTGGCTTTAAGGCGCTTGAATTAATAGCTAAACTAAAAAAAATAAAATATAAGATAACTAATAACTTACTTTAGGAAATCAAGCTTAATGCCCATTGCTTAAACTGTTACTCAGCAAGGTTTTAGCAAAATGCGCTTATTTTTTAGCAATTTAACTGTTTTTTACGGATAAATAAAAGCAATTAACATAATCGAGTTTTTTACATTTGTTTTTGGTTTAGCTGTGGCTAGAAATACAATTGACTAATATTTTGAGGATACTTTTTAATGGGCGTAATCTATGAAGCGAATCAATGAATGATTAAATTCAAGGTAATAATTAAGCTTCTATTAAAAAAGTAGCTAATTAGTGTAAAAGTCTGGTGAACGAA
The DNA here is from genome assembly GCA_036703275.1 of Coleofasciculaceae cyanobacterium. NCBI lineage: Bacteria > Bacillati > Cyanobacteriota > Cyanophyceae > Coleofasciculales > Coleofasciculaceae > Coleofasciculaceae cyanobacterium. The sequence continues at coordinate 15,000 of DATNPK010000018.1, forward strand.
GCTGAACTACTGGGTCGACGATTTTCAGGATTCACCCTAGCTATAGAGAATATTTGACAATAAAAGCAGCTAAAGATTGGCAACAAGGCTATGATATTAAAGGATCGAGACTAACCTTTGCTATCAAAAGTGTTAGTAAGTATTCCTAATTGAAAGATAAACGGCAGTTTATTGAAGGGAAAACCGCTCTAAAATATTGTTAAAGATTACGATTACACAATCGGAACTACCCTGACAATTTCTTTCTGGCCTGTACTGGTGATGCAACCTAAGCAAAAAGCAATAATATCTCTCTTCATAGTAGTGATCGCAGGGTTGACATTGATTTCAGCAGTAGTTCATCTGTTAACCGAATCTTGGTGGTTTGAGGCAGTAGGCTTTGCTCCTGTTTTTTGGCAACGTATTAGTTGGCAGGTGGCTATTTGGCTGGTCACATTTGTCGTCTTTGTAGCTTTTTTGGGCTTTAATTATTGGCTGGCATTGCGTCTGACGGGCGATCGCGCTTTTCGGTTTCTCGAATCTAGCGAACTAGAGCCATACACTAAAAGATTTGCCAATTATATTGCTGCTGTTATAGTTTTCATAGTTTCTCTGAGCGTTGCTAATCTGAGTGCTGCATCCTGGGAATTATTGCCTCAATTTCTGAACGCGACTGAATTTAAACGCCTCGATCCGATCTATAAAAAAGATCTGAGCTTTTATCTATTTCGTCTACCCTTGCTAGATAATCTGGAAAACTGGTGGCTGACGCTGTTGATTGCAGGATTGGTTCTGGCTGTACTGGTTTACATTTTCAAAGGAATCATCCGCTTTGATTGGCGATGGAAAAATTTAGTGGTGGAACAACAATGGCAAAAACTAGTTACCAAGCCGATTAAAGTTCATTTGAGTTTATTGCTAGCTGCGATCGCTATAGATATTGCTGTCGATTTTTGGCTCGAACGCTACGAACTACTCTATTCTTCTAAAGGAGTAGTCTGGGGGGCAGACTATACCGATACTCATGCTCGTCTGTTTGCTTTTTGGGTCATGATTGTCGCTTCGGTGCTGTTAGGAATCTGGCTAATAACTGCTACCTGGTCAAATAGTCTACTGCGTCCCGTCTACGGTATTGGGGTATATGCTCTAATCTTAGTAGTAGTTAATGGTACTTATCCTGAGTTGCAGCAGCGTTTCGTGGTTGAACCCAATGAATTAGCCAAGGAGATCCCCTATATTAAGCATAATATTGAGTTTACACGACAAGCTTACGACCTGGCAAAGATCAATACTCAAGATTACCAACTTGCTCCATCAGGTAGCTCTAATGCCAATATTCTGTCAGAAAATCAAGGCACGATCGACAATATTCGTCTTTGGGACTACCGCCCTCTGTTAACTACTTATCGGCAGCTACAAGAAATCCGCTTTTACTATAGATTCAATGACGTTGATGTTGACCGATATACCTTTGACGGTAATTATCGTCAGGTAATGCTTTCCCCTAGAGAATTTAATTATAGTCAAGTACCATCTTCGGCTCGAACTTGGGTTAATCAAAGACTCAAATACACTCACGGCTATGGTCTGGTTATGAGTCCTGTCAACGAGGTAACTGAGGATGGTTTACCCGTGTTGTTTGTCAAAAATATTCCCCCTGTTTCGCAAACCGAATTAGAGATCGAAGAAGCAGGAATCTATTACGGTGAGTTAACCAATGACTACATCTATACGGGCATGGATACTTTTGAATTTGACTATCCCCGTGGTGATGAAAATGCTTTTGTTAAATACGATGGTTTGGGTGGTGTTCCTCTAGGTAACTGGTGGCGTAGATTAGTCTATGCCTATGAACAGGGTAGTCTCAAGATTTTAATTTCCAACTACTTTACCCCAAATTCGCGGATCCACTACTATCGGCAAATTACCGAACGAGTGCATCATGTTGCTCCTTTTCTCCAGTATGACAACGATCCTTACATGGTGGTTGTGGATGGCAGATTGAAGTGGATTATTGATACTTATACAACGAGCGATCGCTATCCCTATTCCGAAGCAGTGGCTCATGACCAAAAAACCGAATTAATTACTGATAAAAATATTAATTACGTCCGTAACCCTGTGAAAGTTGTCGTCGATGCAAAGGATGGCACGATGCAATTTTATCTAATAAATGAAGACGAACCCATCATAGCTACCTACCGTAAAATATTTCCTAATTTATTTAAAAGTAGAGACACCATTCCTCCAGAAATAGAGGCTCATTTTCGCTATCCTCAAGATTTATTTGAAATTCAAGCCAAAATGTACCTAAGCTATCATATGGAAGATCCCCAGGTATTTTATAACCGTGAAGATGACTGGCGATTTGCTACCGAACTTTATGCTGGTCAACAACAGCAGGTTGAACCTGATTATTTAATCATGAAATTACCAGGGGAAACAGAAGAGGAATTTGTCTTAATTTTGACCTTTACTCCCGTAAATCGAGACAATATGATTGCCTGGATGGCTGCTCGTTCTGATGGTGACAATTACGGTAAACTGCGACTATACGAATTTCCCAAACAAGAGCTTATCTATGGTCCGTTTCAAATCGAAGCGAGAATTGACCAAGCACCTGAAATTGCCGAACAAATAACCCTGTGGAGTCAAATAGGCTCGAGAGTAATTAGAGGAGACATTTTAGTTATTCCTATTGATGGGTCAATACTTTATGTCCAACCGCTTTATCTGCGCGCCGAAAAGGGGGAATTACCCGAACTGACTCGTATTATCGTGGCATATGATAAGGAAATTGTGATGACTCCTACTTTAGAGCAATCTTTAGCTGCGGTATTCGAGCAAATTCCCCCTGGATTGACTGACTCTAATATTCCAGCCACTACAAATAATCAATCTGAATCGGCTTTAGAAATTTATCAGCAAGCACAAGAAGCCTTGCAACAGGGCAACTGGGTTGAATACGGACGCTATCAGCAGCAATTACAAGATATTTTACGAGAATTGGATTAACAGCCAATAGTTTACTTAAAAATGCGATGCCTTCGGCTAGCCCTAAAGGATTAGAAGTTCGCGTCCTTCGCAATCGCGCTCAATATAAAAACCCACAACCAAGAAAAAAGATACAGCTCGATCTAAATAAAAAATATAAAGCTCAAGGTTCGTGACGATTTTTACTTAACCAGCGTTTATTCCAATGACAAAGATGGTTATTTAGAACATCTTAATGATCGAAGTATTTCCAATGCAATTCCATTACTACCTTACCCTTATACGGAATCTGCTGCTGATTGGTGGATAAAACGTCGACTCAGATTTTTGAGTGAGAATAAAAAGGAGATATCTTTCGCGCTTCGTAATCCTCAAGGTTATTTAATTGGTTCAGTTGGTGTAGATGATTTCAAAATAGGAACAACACATCGAGTCGAAGTTGGATACTGGCTAGCGAAAGCCTATCAAGATCAAGGATTAATCAATGATGCTTTAAGCGTTTTTATCCAGTACGCATTTAATAATCTTGAGGTAACTCGTCTTACCGCTCATACTCTCGATTTCAATGTAGCGTCGGCAAAGATTTTAGAAAAAAACCGATTTAAGTTAGAAGGATGTTTAAGACAACATACAAGAACTCGAAACGGTATATTTGATACTTTTGTTTGGGGATTACTTAAGAGTGAGCAAGCGTAGTTTAAAGCTATTGTAATAAAGTTTTGGCAAAGGCGATCGCAAAATTATCGCTCGAGTAAAAATAGAAACCGAACTCACCTTCATTTGATTGCAACAAGTATTGTGTGTGTAACTCAATCAAAGACAATATAGCGGTAACCAGCAACTTAATTGTCTAGTTTGTCGTCTGCTTATCTATCAAATCTCGATCGCACTCAAATAGATTGTTAGGCATTTAACTATGTTTCAGCGATTTTCTAGCTTTTCTTACCGTTACTACCGCCGTTTTTTGTACGGTTTAATTACTTTTATAGTCACTATTAGTATTAGTCTGGTCAATGTTCAACCCAGCTATGGCGTTCCCTGGCTTGAGTTAATGATTCGAGGCATTGAAATAGTTCAAATTTCCAATATTTCCAATGCTCAAGAGATGGAGTTAGGTAAAGCTATCAATCAGGAATTAATTAGTTCTGGTCGTGCCAGAATTTATCGCAATCAATCAATTAACAGCTATGTCGATCAGATCGGTCAGCGACTGGCAAAAACTAGCGAGCGTCCCAATATTCGTTATACTTTTCAAATAGTTGATGATGCCAGCATTAATGCTTTTGCTACGATGGGAGGATATGTCTACGTCAATAAAGGCTTAATTGCAGCAGCAGATAACGAAGCAGAATTAGCCAGTGTGATTGGACATGAGATTGGTCATATTGCGGGTCGTCACGGCGTTGAGCAAATGCGCGATCGCGCTCTTTCTCAAGGATTACTTTCCGCAGCTGGTTTAAACCGTAGCAACGCGGTTAAAATTGGTGTAGAGTTGGCTGTTAGCCGCCCTAACGGTCGCTCCGATGAGCTGGAAGCCGATCGCTTTGGACTAGAAAATATGACACGGGCAAATTATTCTCCTGCGGGAATTCTAGGCTTTATGCAGAAGTTACTCAGCAAAGGTGGCTCTGCGCCTAGTTTTCTAAGTACTCATCCCGCAACCTCAGATCGCATCAAAATCTTGCAGCAGCAAATTGACCCCCAAACTGCAAACGCTGGAAATGGTTTAGACAACCAAGCCTATAAAAGTCGCATTCGTTCTCTGTAAATATCCTATTGCCGACAAGTAATCTACGGTCGATTAATGCTAAATGCTAAATGCTCAATGCCCAATATCTAGGTGGTTGCAACTCTTGCGCCAGCATAAGGCGATCGCCGTAATTCGCTGTTGCGATCCTAATTTGGCTCACAAAATGGCTTTGGCTGTGGCAGAAGGAGGGATGAATCTAATTGAAATTACTTGGAATAATGATTGCCCTGGCGACTTAATTTCTCAATTAAGATCTCAATTACCCCAATGTACTATCGGTGCGGGAACTATTATTAACTTACACCAGCTACAGGAAGCAGTTATGGCAGGAGCGCAGTTTGCTTTTGCGCCTCATTTTGACCCTACACTATTAGAAGCTTCCTTATCTCACTACAAAATACCATTTGTGCCTGGAGTATTTTCGCCAACTGAAGTTGTTAATGCTTGGCAACAAGGAGCAAGAGTAGTTAAGATTTTTCCGATCGAATCTCTTGGAGGCGCAAAATACATCAAATGCCTACAAGGCCCTTTAAGTCATATTCCCCTAATTCCTACTGGCGGAATTACTTTAGACAATGCTCAGAGCATGATCGAAGCAGGAGCGATCGCCGTAGGCATCTCCAGTAATTTATTTCTCCAGGAGGCGATCGTTAATCAAGACTGGTCAAATATCACTACCAGAACCGAAATTTTGCTGAATAATTTGCAGGCGGCTCCATAAAAAATCTGCCCTTTTGATCGATACAAAAGAGCAGATATCGTACTAAAGACAAAATATAAAAGTTTTTTTAAAGATCGCCACCGCGTAAGGCAAGCAAAAATATTACGACAGGGCCAGAAATTACAATCAAGGCAAGGCTAATCAACTGGAAAATTAAAGTAAAGTTAATATTGCCAAAAGCACTAAAAAGGTTGGTTACAAAGTCCATGTTTTCTCCTAAAAGTTTACCAAAACCAAATGTATAAAATTACGGCTAAATCTCATATGCCATATTTATAATACCTGGTCAACATCTGTCAATTCTCAGTAACGATATAAAAATATATAAACTTTTATTGCGCTACATAGAATAATATTAAATTAATTTGAGCTTAAAGTGGTTATTCAGATTTAAAGGCTGCGCCTAGATATAGTTCACCTACTTTAGGATCGTTCAAGAGATCTGTTCCTTTGCCTTCAAAGCGATCGCGTCCATTTTCTAAAACATATCCTCGATCTGCCATAGCCAATGCTTTCTTAGCATTCTGCTCTACTAAGACAATTGCCGTTCCTGCCTGATTAATTGCTTTTACCTGTTCTAGAACAGAATTGACTAAAATTGGCGATAAAGCAGCTGAAGGTTCGTCTAACAACAACAGATCTGGTTCTAACATCAAAGCTTTACCCATAGCTAACATTTGTCTTTCTCCCCCTGATAAAGTTCCGGCTTTTTGGCGACGACGAGAACCTAATTTAGGAAACATGGTGTAAATCTTATCTTTGAGTAGCTTAAGCGAACCATTGTGAATAAAAGCTCCCATTTCCAAGTTTTCTTCCACAGAGAGAGAAGCAAAAACATTGGTAATTTGAGGAACATAACACATTCCTCTTTTGACAATTTTGTCTGATTTAAGTCCCGTGATATTTTTGTCTTTAAAAGTGATTTTTCCTTGCTCAGGAGTCAGTAAACCAAAGATTGCTTTAGCTAAAGTTGATTTTCCCGCACCGTTTGGCCCAATGACCGCTACTAATTCTCCAGGAGCTATCCGAAAATTGATTCCTTGTAAAATATTGAGATCTTTGACATATCCAGCATGAACATTCTTCACTTCTAAAAGATTTGTAGTCATAAATTTCTCAGGGCATAAAGACAATTAAATATAGCTATCTTCAAGATAATTTGTTCCATTACAGTAACAAATGTAAATCTTGTGTGAAGTTAATATTTTTACTGCTTAAAGATTTGCTGCGACGAAGTATTTTTTAAATTCTTTGAACGCGAAATTACATAACTTACAAGCTTTACTGGCAAACAATTATATAACTTAGGCAACGTTTTATTTCAATTAGACTGAATTTTTTAGTCAAAAAAATAATATTGCTTATGTTTTAAAATCTAGACATATATATGTATATATGTCTATGCAAAACATCCAGCGTACAGATAATAGCTAGTAAATTCTACTTTGATGAAGCTTATTTATTCATGAAAACAAAATGTCTATCAGCATTGTTGACCACAGCAGCAATGTTTCTGGCGACACCTGCAATAGCGGATTCGCCTGATGATCCTCAAGTCAACTTTTCTTGTCAAGTAACCAAAGGTGTCCCGACAACAATCGCCCAGTTTGTCGGAAGTGACGTTAAATTACCAATTTTTAATTGGAAACCCGAAGCAGTGGCGATGACTTCGTCTGATACTCCTCAGCAACTTTGCAACATGGTTGCCGAAAAACTAGAGAACTATTCTGCACAAGGTTACGACTTGTCTAGAATTAGTTTTGTTGGTACAAACCAAAATAATTTACCAGTCATTTGCGCTAACGTAGGAGGAACTAGCTGTAGCAAGGTTTTACTTACTTTACGTCCAGCAAAACAACCTGCTTTAGTAGCTAGTAATCTGGTTAATTCTATCCTCGATGAGAAATTGCAGCCCAAGAAATCTGAATATAGAAGTAGAGGAGTGCAGTCAATTTCTTATCAAGTTGATTTTTGGAGTTTGTTAGGATTATAGCCCAAATTTTGAGGTAGCTAGTTTGGCTAAAATTGATTCAACTTTCAACTGCGGGGATATAGATTAGCCTGAGTTGAATTTAATTTCTCTTCTACTTTTTTCAAGAGGGTGGATGTAGGGGTATAGTCGGGGTTTAACTTTATCGATTCTTCGCAGTGAGCTTTGGCATCTTGATACTGCTCTAACTCATACAAAGCCTGACAAAGCTGAGTCCAGGCTAAAAAGTAATCTGGTTTAGTTTCCAGCACTTGTCTTGACGCGTTGATCGCTTCTTGAGGACGACCTAATTTTAATAAGACTTGTCCTTTATTAAACCAACCACGATAAAAGTCAGCATCTATGGCGATCGCTCTATTATATTCTGCCAATGCCTTCTCATATTGCTTGAGCTCGAATCTGGCTAATCCTCTACAGTTCCAGGCTTCAGCAAAATCAGCAGCCACATCTGTAGCTTGAACGCAAGCAGAAAACTTTTCTAAATGATTGCCTAGCTTGCCTTGAGCAAAACCTTTGTTGGTCCAGGCTTGAGCAAAATCGTCGCGATTAGCTAATGCTCGATCAAAAGCCAATATTGCCTCTTCGTAGTCCCCTGCTTCAATTAAGGAATTACCTTCGTTGTAATATTTCAACGCCTGTACAGCCTGCCAAATTTTTGGGGCGAGAAATAATAATCCCAAACTTAAAGGCAACACAACAAATAGTAAAAGTCTTTTTGAACCAGATGTCTTAACTGGAGCAGGAGGCGGACTAATAGTTACAGGCTTTTGCCTGCTTGATGAAGGTACATTTAAGTCTTCTTTATTTGGGTTGCAAATATCCTCTAAAGCTTCGTTGGCATTTTTATAACGTTGAACAAAATCATTTCGCACCATCTTATCGAGAACATGAGCTAGTTCTCGACTACAGTCAGGAGCGCGATCGCGCCATTGGATTTCCCCCGTATCGCGATCGCGGGGCAGCAGATCGGGATGAACACCGGTAATAGCCTGAATCGCCGTTACTCCCAAGGCATAAATATCACTATTAAAACGAGGATCTCCTCTTTGCTGCTCACTAGCCATGTAGCCAGGAGTACCAATAGCAACAGTTAAAACGTTTCCCTGTCCTTCAGTTAAGGTCATATTAGTAATTTCTTTGACTGCGCCAAAATCAATCAAAAAAATCCTGCCGTCTGAAGCTCGGCGAATTAAGTTGGAGGGTTTAATATCACGATGAATTACGTTGTTCTGATGGACAAAAGAGAGAATTTTTAAAACATCAATTAAAAATCTTTTGACTTTAGCTTCTTGCCAACGCTCTCCAGGAACAATTTCTGTCTGACTAAGATCTTTTCCCTCAATATATTCTTGTACTAAATAAAACTCTTTACCCATCTCTAAATGGGCTAATAAACGAGGAATTTGCTGATGGTTATTTAGTTTGTAAAGCACTTTGGCTTCATTATCAAACAGCCTTCTCGCCGTCTCAAGCACAAAATCTTCGTTGGATTGAGGCTGTAGTTTTTTAACTACACAACGGGGGTGAGGATCTCCAGGAAGATGAGTATCCTCTGCCACATAAGTTTCACAAAAGCCTGTAGTTCTCAGACAATTGATAACTCGGTAGCGTCCTCCTATTAGCTCATCAGGCATAAGATTTGCGAATAAAATTAAGTTAACTGAGGGACAAAGTTAGAAATTATCCAGCATTTCAGCAATTAGTTAGGTAAGACGATTGACAACCGATCTACAAGATTAGAGCGGATTTGTCAGCCAACATTATTTTACTCAAGTCTGATAGCCGAAAACAAATTTGCCCGCTCAGCAATGTCATGTCTTAAGGCAAAATTTTCGCTTCGTAGCCAACCAATTTGGTGCTGCTTGAGATCAACTGAAGTATTTGACGATCGCATTGGCAAACTCGGAACATTTTAAGGGAGGATCTACGGGAGGATCCATTAGCCTAGCTAAATCATAAGTAACTTCGCGATTAGCGATCGCCTTGGCTAAACCTACTTGAATTAAATCCGCAGCTTCTTGCCAGCCCATAAACTCTAGCATCATTACCCCTGAAAGAATCACCGAGCCTGGATTGATTCGATCTAACCCTGCGTGTTTGGGTGCTGTCCCATGGGTAGCCTCAAAGATAGCGCAGGTATCTCCAATATTGGCTCCAGGACTCATCCCCAAGCCTCCAACAATGGCAGCAGCAGCATCTGAGAGATAATCGCCATTTAAATTCATGGTTGCCAAAATTGAATATTCGTCGGGGCGAGTTTGAATCTGCTGAAAAATACTGTCGGCAATGCGATCGTTAACCATCACCTTATTTTTCCATTTACCTTCACCATGAGTATCCCAAATATCGTCTAGAACTTCTTTGACCTCTTGGCAAATTGTGGCTTTTTTTTCCGGTGTTAAAGCATCGTATCCAGGTTCAATCTGACGGGCATTTTCTTCAATACTTAGTTCAGCATTAACTTCTTTGTTGCTCAGTATCCAAGATTCTCTCTCGGTGATACATTCAGCTCGAAATTCGCTCTTTGCCAATTCGTAACCCCAATCACGAAAAGCACCTTCGGTATATTTCATAATGTTACCTTTGTGTACCAAAGTCACCTGCTGTTTAGCTGGGGGAAGCGTCAATGCTCGTTGAATCGCTTTTCTGACTAATCGTTGAGAACCAGTTTTGCTAATTGGTTTAATGCCAATTCCCGAATCGAGAGGAATTTGTTTTTTGCCGTGTTCTGGAGTATTAGGTATCAACTCCTGGTTAAGCAGTTCGATCAGCTTCTTGCCAATCTCATCTCCCTGTTTCCATTCAATTCCCAGGTAGATATCTTCGGTATTTTCGCGATAGACAATCACCTCTAGTTTTTCAGGATATTTATGAGGCGAAGGTGTTCCCTGATAGTACCGACAAGGACGCACACAGGCATAAAGCTGAAATATTTGGCGTAGAGCTACATTGAGGGACCGAATTCCGCCACCGATAGGAGTAGTCAAAGGACCTTTTATTGCCACTCCGTATTCTTCAATCGCATCCAAGGTGTCTTGAGGCAGATACTGATAAGTACCATATTTATCACAGGCTTCGTCTCCTGCATATACTTTAAACCAATTGATTTTACGCCGATCTCCATAGGCAGTTTGCACCGCAGCATCGATTACTGTTTCTGTTGCCGGCCAAATATCAACCCCAGTACCATCTCCACGAATAAAGGGAATAATTGGATTGTCGGGAACGACAGGCTTGCCGTCTTGGAAAGTGATTTTGTCGCCAATAGTGGGGGGGGTAAGTTTTTTGTACATAAAACTCTGGTCAAGAACAAACTGAATATAGCTACAGTACAATTAAATTGTCTTGACTTGACAGTAACAGAATTATTTACCTCATATTTGCTCAGCTCAAACCATAAAATGAATCTTAAATAATTTTTAAGTAATGTCTAATGGCAAAATAAGAGATAGATGTAAGTATAAAGCAATAAAAATAGCTTACTTTGAGTTACTTTAATAATACGTAATGAAAAAAATCTTGGTGGTAGATGACGACTTAACTTTACGCAAAATTTTGCAAAATTCTTTGGAACAAAGAGGATATCAGGTAATTTCGGTAGGTTCGAGTAAAGAGGCGTTGACTAAGTTTAGTCAAGATATTCCAGATATTATTGTGTCCGATGTTTCTATGCCAGAAATGGATGGATTTGAATTTTGTCGCCAATTGAGATCGCAACCATCAGGCAAATTGGTTCCTTTTATTTTTCTCTCAGCCAAGAACAAACTAGACGATCGCATTCAGGGACGTACTATTGGTGGAGATAGCTATTTGACCAAGCCTTTTGAAATGAAAGAGTTAATCGCTGATATTGAGGCTTTAATCGAGCGATCGCGACGCGTTCACGCAGAAATAGTTCACCTAATCGAGCAACTGGTCAATTCTCAAGCTAAAAGCACTGCGGTACAAATTAAAGATACTACAGAACCGCCAGCGGAAATGGTTGTCCCAACTACCGCTGCAAGGTCGAGTTCTGCACCCAAACCTTTACCGCTAACACCCGCAGAAAAAAGAGTTTTTTGGGAAACTATCCAGGGTTATACTAATAAACAGATTAGCGAACGTCTATTTATCAGCCCTAGAACTGTTCAAACTCATTTAAGTAATATTTTGAGCAAGCTTAACTTAAGTAACCGCACTCAGTTAGTACGTTTTGCTTATGAGCAAGGATATGAAAAAGCGTAGTTAAACTAAACGAGCTAATACAAGTAATAACCAACCTACTTATTAGCTGAAAGAGAATTTTAAATTGAAGCACGATTTGAAGCAAAGCTTCAAGCCAAACCATGATAGTATTTGCATAAATCACATTTGAGTACAAACACTTAGTCAGAGATTACTCCGTGTAATCTGCGATTGTTGGTAAAAGTTGCAAATACCCGCTGTAGGAAAAGATCGTATGGAAGATATTAGCGGTAAAAACCATTTAATATACTCAGAATCTGAGAAAAATCAATTGAAAATCGTTTCACAATTATTAGACGAAGGTGAAACTGGCTTAAACATTCTCATGGACTGGATGGTTTCTCAAAAAAACCAATCTGGTAATTTAGCTTTGGGCAAAACATATCAAGCTCTTTATCAAGATCGAAGTCCTCAAATTCAAAAGTTTTTAGCCGACAACTATCCTCATGGTGTTGTGCCATTAGTATCCTCAGGTGGCATTGATTATCAGCCTTTACAGCAATTGCTAGCACAGCAAGATTTTCAGGGAGCTGATGTTGTAACTTTGCAAAAAATGTGTGAGCTAGCTGGGACAGCAGCTATTGAACGAAAATGGATTTATTTTACAGAAGTGGTAAGTTTTCCTATTGTAGATTTACAAACCTTAGATCGGCTATGGCTGATGTCTTCTGAAGGCAAGTTTGGCTTTTCAGTGCAAAGGCGAATTTGGTTGTCCCTCGGCAAAGATTTTGCCAAACTGTGGCACAAAATTGACTGGAAATCTGGTAATACTTGGACTCGCTATCCTAAAGAATTTATTTGGGATTTGACTGCTCCTCAAGGTCATTTACCCTTATCTAACCAGTTAAGAGGAGTGAGAGTTATTGACGCCATTTTTACTCATCCAGCCTGGAACGATGATTAATCAAGGATAATCTTGCTTAAACGCAAATTGTTTTTGACTAATGAATCATTGACCAACGGTCCGTGCCGTCTCCGTCGTTTTACACCAAACTATGCGGTGCAAGCACCCCAATGCGATGGGTGCGACACGAAGTTGGTCTATTACGGATAAGCTTCGAGACCGAAGGGCGGAGTGCGGTTTATCCGTGAATCCGCGATTGGCATATCATGCACGGGCAAGCGGCGGAGTAATCTGTGACTGTAGTAATAACTAAAATATTAAATCTTCAAAAAGTTTTCTGCCTAAAGCACTATTATTTTAAGAATTTCTGCTTAAAATGTTCGTTCGGATTGTTTTTCGGGAACTTTAAAACTAGCAAACTTGAAAACTGGCAAATTCTCTTTGATTAAATTTAGACAAGAATTTAGCGGGTGAAGTTTGAAGCTCTAAAACTATAGAGTCGTTTTTGATAAAACTATCAGGCTATGAACAATTTTTTAGATTTCTTACTCTTGCAATTTCTGGACTTACGGCATTTGTGGACACCCAAATTAATAGTAAATTTTGAGGTAAAGCAAAATAATGTTTGGCATAATGCTGTAGATAAATTTAAATATGTGAAATTAACTATGCTATGTTCGCCTAAGTTCTGTTCTAAATTGATTCAGATTTTTAGCAGCAAAGTATGTTTAATCTAACGGCTAATTACTTTGCCTTCCAGGCAGATCTTTGTCTTGCGACAACTGACGAAAAGATCGAGAGACTAGCTGCATCCTGTGTGAGCAAATCAGCTTTTGGTCAGGACAACAGGGCTTGCCATAGCCTTGGATCGACATACAATAACTCTTATTAAAAAATTTAGTGATACAAGTGCAAGCAGTAGATTTAGGGTTACCAGTCAACAATATGACTAAACCGCAAAACCAACTTTTTTGCCGTTTGGATGGTTTAACTTCTTTGGCCAGAAGAGAACAAAGACTGAAAACTCTGAGCAATTTAGGTTTATTAGTTTCAGAAGCAGTTCCTATCTTTGAAGAAACTACTCAAAAAGCTTCTACTTTTTCTGGTGCGCCAATTAGCATTCTGGGTTTGGTAATCAAAGACGAACTATGGTTTAAGTCAGCAGTAGGTTTATCGACCATTGGCTTGACGAATCAGCTAGCTGCTCAAAGAAAAATATCTCTTGATGAGTCTTTTAGTACTTATGTCATTGATAGTCAGCAGCCGTTAATTATCGATAATACTTTGAGCAATGCGGTTTTTGCTGACAGCATTTTGGCACAGCATTATGGCATCAAAACTTATTTAGGAGTTCCTTTAATTAGCTCATCTGGTGTGTGTATTGGAACTCTAGAGGTGATGGATTGGATCGAGAGAAAGTTTAATGATCGAGATATAGATCATCTAGCTCTACTAGCTCGCTGGTGTCTAGGAGAATTTGAACGCAATCAGCTGCTCAAAACTCAACCAGAGCAATTAATTGGCAGTTTGGAACAACCATCACAATGGCAAAAAGTCAACAGTTTGGTTTGGCCGTCCGATCGCAATTTAGATATGTCAACCGAAGCAGCCTTGAGCAATAAATTAGCTGTAGGACATCAAGCTGTCATAGCTACGGCAAATACTGCAACCAACCCAATCAAAATTAAGTTACTTTCACAGCTAACTCAAGAATTGAGGACGCCTTTAACTTCGGTGATTGGGATGGCAAGCGTACTGCATCGGGAAGTTTATGGTCCTCTAACTATCAAACAAAGAGAATATTTAGAAATCATCCACGATAGCGGTCAAAACCTGATTACTTTAGTAGATGAAATTGTTAGTCTGGGAGTCTTAAGTGACCAAAGTTCGGACATCAATTTGACTACTGTGGATATTGAAATGCTCTGTCAGCAGGTAATTAACAGCCTAACAGACGTAGCTAAACAGCATCAACAAGAATTGTGTCTTTCGATTGAGCCAGGAAGTAGAATTTGGTCTTTAGATAAGGAAAAAATTCGTCAAGCTCTCTACTATCTAATTATTAGCGTTTTAGAGATGTCTGAAGCTGGAGGAGAAGTCAAGATTCATGTTTCTAAACGCAATCAAACACTGAATATTGCCGTTGGTATTTCTCATCCTTGGTTGGGGGATGATTTTAGTGAGGCAAAACTTCACTCTCAGGCTGTGACTCAAGCTTTGAGCTTTAATCAAGGTAATTCTAATAACCGTTTTAATTTGGGAGTCAATGACATTGCCTTTAGCAATCATCAATTATTAACTTCTTCAGCTTTGATGATGGTGATTAATGACGATCGCACGCTGGATAAAAATACTAATAAAATTCCCCGTGATATTTTGGGATTACTATTTTGCTGTCATTTGACTGAACTACACGAGGGGAGAGTAGTAGTCCAAGTTTCTGCTAGTTCTAGTTATCGCTACCTGTTGCAGTTTCCCCAAGTAGAATTGGTGCATAATAGTTGAAATTGTTCGTCATGAAGATCTAGTTAGTCTAATTCTAGATTCGGCGTTGTACCTGGTTTAGGATGTTAATGTTAAATTTGAAATTTAATCATTTTATCCATGAAATCGTCTTGGTCAACTATTATGCTTTCAAAGCCACTATTGTATCAGTGGCAAAAAGGCAGTTATCTTTATCGATTTGCTGGTAGATTATCTAACTGGCGACAGTCGAGTTGGCTGTTTCAATGGTCTGAGGCAATTGGAGCTTGTTTAATTAGCCTCGTTTTTTTGTTCGCTCCTTTTGTTTCTACTTCGTTAATTGGAGTGTTGTTAATTGCAGTAGCTGCCTTCTGGATTTTAACTACAGCCACGGCATCCAAAAGATTAGTAATTACTCCAGTCCATGTTTTAGTTTTTTTCTACTGGTGTATTGCCACGATCGCTACAGCTTTTTCACCAGTTAAAGCGGCAGCTTTGAACGGCTGGGTAACTTTGACTCTGTATTTGATTTTATTCTCCTTCGCTGCTCAAATATTGCGATCGCCCAAATTATGTAACTGGATTCTGACTAGCTTTCTTTTAATTGCCTTAGTCGTTAGTGCTTACGGTATCCGCCAAGAGTTTTTTGGCGTACAGCAATTAGCAACCTGGAACGATCCTAAGTCGGTTTTGGCTAACGATACTAGAGTTTATAGCTATTTAGGAAATCCTAATTTATTGGGGGGTTACTTATTACCGGCGATCGCCTTGAGCATAGCTGCGATATTTGTCTGGCGTGGCTGGATTCAAAAAACCCTGGCGGTAATTATGGCAGGGACAAATTCAGCTTGTTTGTACTTCACAGATAGTCGAGGTGCTTGGTTAGCGATGGTGGTGCTGGTGGGAGTGCTGCTATTACTGTTTTATTTTTGGTGGCGAGAATATTTACCTCGTTTTTGGCAAGTTTGGTTATTACCCCTGGTATTTGGCTCTTTAGCGGGACTGTTTTTAGTAGCATTTATCTCCTTAGAGCCTTTAAGAATCAGGATCTTAAGCATCTTTGCTGGCAGGGAAGACAGCAGTAATAACTTTCGGATTAACGTTTGGTCAGCCTGTTTTAAGATCATTAAAGACTATCCTCTAATTGGAATTGGTCCAGGAAACGATGCTTTCAACCAAATTTATCCGCGTTATATGGATTCGCGCTACCCTGCACTCAGCGCTTATTCAGTATACCTAGAACATATTGTAGAAATGGGATACTTGGGCTTGGGTTGCTTTGTGTGGCTTTTGGCAGCTACCTTTACTCATGGGATACGCCAATTAGTTCGTTTACGCTCCGCTAAAAATAAACGAGGTATTTATTTAATTGCGGCGATCGCTGCTACAGCTAGTCTTGCTTTCCATGGCTTTGTGGATACGGTATGGTATCGTCCCCAAATTAATACGATCTGGTGGTTAATTTTAGCCATTATTGCTAGCTTTTATGATGATCTTGAGAGAGAAGTATCTCCCTAGATAGAAAATTTGTTGATTGGGGGACTAGGTATTAGGAACTGGGATTAAGTATTAAAAATAACTAACTAATAGCTAGTAACAAATAACCAGTAATCAGTAATTATCTAATCCCGCTTCATTGCTCTTGCTATAGCTCGCTGATCGTCGCGTTTTTTGACTGTTTCGCGCTTGTCGTGTAGTTTTTTACCTTTGCCTAAACCGATCGCCACTTTAACTCTGCCGCTTTTAAAATACATTTTAAGAGGAACGAGGGTTAAACCTTTTTGCTCAGTCTGCCCGATAAGTTTGCTAATTTCTTTGCGGTGCAGCAATAGTTTACGAATTCGCAGCGGTTCATGGTTAAAATGGCTTCCTCCTGCTTGATACGGGGATATATGCACATTACTTAACCAAGCTTCATCATTCTTGATAAAAGCATAGCCATCTCGGAGATTGACTTTACCAGCACGAATCGATTTGACTTCTGTGCCAACTAATTCAATTCCTGCTTCGTAAGTTTCAAGTATTTCGTAAAGATAACGAGCCTGACGATTATCACTAACTATTTTGGTACCTGCTGTTTTTTCCGCCATTCTTATATTTTTGAGACTTGCTGAGAACTTCTCAGTATATCATTCGGCTTTGGAAGCAAATTCTATATTGTACAATTTTTCTTGACAATTTGATTGTCTTAATTACAGTCATTTTAACTTGTTATTTAGTGACCAGAAGCTAAAAAAGGGTTTAGCATCACTAAACCCTGATCATGAAATATTTGAATTATGTTTTTAAATCTTAGCTTCTTCTTTGACTAATTTTTCCCAACCTAATTCTTTCAAATTATTATTGCGACGCATCGGACGAGTAGCCAACTCTAAAATATCGCGGGCATTAGTAAAGCCGTGAATTTGGGCAAAGGTAAATTCCACTGACCATTTAGTATTAATTCCCCTAGCTTCTAAGGGGTTGGCGTGTGCCATACCAGTGATGACTAAATCGGGTTTTTGTGCGTAGATGCGTTGGATTTGATTGTAGTTGTCTGGTTTTTCGACAATGGTGGGAATAGGGACAGCCATTTCCTTGCAGGTTTTTTCTAGTAAATCTAGTTCTGCTTTTTGATAGCGTTTGTCCATGTAGGGAATACCGATTTCTTGACAGGTCATCCCGCAACGGATTAAGAAACGTGCGAGGGAAACTTCTAAGAGGTTATCACCCATAAAGAAGACAGACTTACCACGAATCAATTTGATATAGTCCTCCAGGCTTGACCAAATCTTAGCTTCTCTTTCTTCCAGTCCTTGAGGCTCAATATTAAAAACAGAACAAATTTTTTCAATCCAAGCACGAGTCCCATCAGGTCCAATAGGGAAGGGTGCGCCAATGAGTTTGGTTTTACGGCGACGCATCAGGGTAGTAGCGGTACGACTTAGGAAAGGATTAACTCCTGCTGTGTAGTAACCTTCTTCAATTACAGGTAGTTCTGTAAAGCGTTTGGAGGGTAGCCAGCCTGATACTTTTACCCCTTGCTTTTTAAGTTCTAAAGTTAGGTTAGTTACAACAGGATCGGGTAATGAACCAAATAAAACTAAGGGAGGATGGTCTTTATATTCTGATTCCTCTTGGGTAACTTCTTCTTTTTTACGTCCGAAGTTCATTAATTTGGAAATAGCATTGCGTTCTTCTTTTTCTGCTTCCGCTTTAGGTGCTTGTGTAGGACACTTGTGCGCCATTGAAGCTAGGACAGTATCTTCGCCTTGGGTAAAAGCATAGTCTAAACCGTTAGCACGAGCGGTAACAATGGGAATACCGATTTCTGATTCTAGTTTGGGTGCTAAACCTTCCAAGTCCATTTTAATAATTTCGGTGGTACAAGTACCAATCCAGACAATTACAGAAGGATTGCGATCGCGTTTTATCTGTAAACACAATCTTTTTAATTCTTCATAGTCATTTAACTTAGCTGAGATATCCCCTTCTTCTAATTCCGCCATCGCATAACGAGGTTCGGCGAAAATCATTACTCCCATAGCGTTTTGCAGGAAGTAACCACAAGTTTTTGTGCCAATGACTAGAAAAAAACTATCTTCTATTTTTTGATATAGCCAGGCGACACAACTAATTGGGCAAAAAGTATGATAATTCCCAGTTTCACATTCAAAGTTTAATGCTGAAGGTTCTTGAGCAACGGTCATGTTTTGATCTCCTCTCTAACTCGATCTAAATATTGTGAATCTAAATTTTATTGTTGATGTGTCGTTTTTTATCGATAATCCCTAATGGGGACTGTTCGCGAACAGCCCCTACATCCAATCTGATAAATATTCAATGTTCAATGTTCAATGCTCAATGAATTAAACCATCATCATGTCTAATTCGTCTTCTTTGCTTTCTTCTTTACCTGCTGGAGGATTGAGATAGTAGTCAGACAATAATGAGAATAAATCTCTGTCTTGAGATTCGTTGGGAACAACTCCTTCTGGGGCAGCTAAAATCTGATCGGCAATATTGAGATAGTAATCACAAACATAAGCCAAAGAAGGATCGCTTTCGGCCATTTCAAACAGAGTTTTACCTTTGACCCGAGATACGCGAATGTCTTCAATTAAAGGTAATATTTCTAAAACAGGCATGGGTACGTGTTCAATATACTTGTCAATCAAGTCACGTTTAGAAGTACGATTACCAATTAAACCCGCCAGACGCAACGAATGGGTACGAGCTTTTTCTCTGACAGATGCAGCAATACGGTTAGCTGCAAACAAGGCATCAAAACCATTATCGGTAACAATCATGCAGTAGTCCGCATAGTTAAGGGGTGCAGCAAAACCACCACATACTACGTCACCTAAGACATCAAACAGAATAACGTCATATTCATCAAAAGCATTTAATTCTTTAAGTAGCTTGACGGTTTCTCCCACTACATAACCACCGCAACCAGCACCAGCAGGAGGGCCACCTGCTTCAACACAGCTAACGCCACCGTAGCCTTCATAAATTACATCTTCGGGCCAAATATCTTCATAGTGAAAATCTTTTTCTTGAAGAGTGTCAATAATTGTGGGAATAAGAAACCCTGTGAGGGTAAAGGTGCTGTCATGTTTAGGATCGCAGCCAATTTGTAATACTTTTTTGCCTCTTTTGGCTAAAGCTGCGGAAATGTTGCAGCTAGTTGTGGACTTACCGATTCCACCTTTGCCATAAACTGCTAATCTAATTTGTCCCACGTTGCTTTTCTCCCCTGCGTTTAAATATGAAAATTTATCTAAGATTGAATGAGTGCTGACGCTTGCTCTAGTTACCGCTTCACGTCTATATCTGCAATTATGAGCCAATTGACTAAGAAAATAAAGGGGGTTTAGGTTTACAAATAGGCAATATTTAAAGCATTGGCTACTATATTTGTTTTTGGACTAAAAAAATCATTTTTTTACTTACTAAGACACTTAAATGAGTTTAGATAATTTTTTAAGCTTGCATATTTAATAAATAAGAACAAAAGACAAATATAAATTTTGCTGAGTGAAGCAAAAACTTATCCTCGAAGTTATAGACTATGTGGCGTTGGCAAGTTGAGATTGCTCAAAGCTTTATTAAATGCAGGATACGCCAACAAACAGCAAACTATAAATAACTATAAATCAAGTATAAATACCGATCGCACTGGTCAGATTATTAGCTCATTCACAGCACAAACCCAACGATTAAGAATCATGATTTTTTTTTGGTAAAGAAGAGTTAATTTTTAGTCAATCCGAGCCAAAGTGTCAACATTTATAAAGCTATGCGGTAAATACTGTCTTAGTTATCTTTTTAGTAGAGCAAATGTAGTTATTTGAAATACTTATTGGCTAAGATGGCAGCTTGAGTGCGATCGCGTAGATTAAGAGAGCGTAAGATACTATTAACGTGATTTTTCACAGTACGCTCGGCAATATATAGTTGGGCTGCAATTTCTTTATTACTGTGTCCTGTGGCGATTAATTGGAGTACTTCCTTTTCTCTGGTAGTTAATAGAGTTAATTCTGGCGGCATCAAAATTGGTTTAGCAGTTGCCGGGTATTGCTCCAGAGAAGAAGTTGCCATCGCTTTAGCAAACAACCCAGGGCCCATTTGAGTGTAACCTTGATTAACTGAGCGAATTGCCTGGGCTAACTCAGACGAAGGTGTATCTTTGAGTAAGTAGCCATCTGCACCACAAGCCATAGCTTGAGCAACATATTCGTCATCATCAAAAGTGGTCAAGACTAAAGTTTTGATGTTTGGTGCTTGTTCACGAAGTAGCCGAATTGCAGCTACTCCATCCATGATGGGCATTCTGATGTCCATCAACACTACATCAGGTTGTAAAATAAGCGCTCGCTCTACTGCCACTTGACCGTTTTGTGCTTCCCCGATGATTTCTAGATCGGGTTGAGTTTGTAGCAGGCTTGATAAACCTTCTCTAATAATGCTTTGATCGTCTACTAATAACACGCGAATCATAGTTTCAGAAAGTAAGGGAAGATTGATAACTAATAATTAGCTGAAGATAAAGGAATTTTTACTTTGATTTGACATCCTTGACCATATTTGCTGGTAATCATGAATTTACCTCTTAATATTGCCGTACGCTCTTGCATACCCTGTAAACCAAAACCAGTAGTATTATTATTTAAATCGAAACCACGGCCATTATCATCGATGGACAGCAAGATTTGTTTCTCAGTTTCTTTCAGGTGCAGCATAACTTTAGTCGCTTGACTATGTTTAGTGATGTTGGTCAATGCTTCTTGGACAATACGAAATAAGGAAATGTTAACTTCACTATTTAAGGGAGAAACTAAGCTAATCTCACTAATAATTTCTAGGTTCGTATTCGATTTAAAATCAGTAATTAGTTGTTGTATTGAGGCTAAAAGCGATCGCTCTTGATTTTGATTGTTTCTTAAGGTTGCTACTGAAGAACGAATGTTTTCTAGTGCTTCTTTGCCTAGCTGTCTGGCTTTAGCTAAATGAGTAGCTGCTACAGCGCGATCTTCAGCTAAAAACAAAGCCGTATTTTCTAATTGAATACTTTGAGCCGTTAAATAGTGACCGACTGAATCGTGAATTTCCCTAGCGATGCGATTTCTTTCTTGTAACGTTGCCTGATGCTCAATTTGGAGTGCGTATTCCCGTAAGCGACGGTGAGCTTTGACTAACTCAGATCTGCTTTTATGTTCAGCCAATACAGCACCTACCAGTAAGAGTACAAATGCCAAGACAAAAGCAAAGAGCAATGCCGAATTAAAAGTAAAGCTCAACCAAACACGGCGCAATTCTTCTGGTGGTAAACGTCGCAGAACGGGGGGTAAAGGTCTACCTAAAGGAACTCCCAAAAAACTAATTCTCATTAAAGCCATCACTTGCAAAGCCAAAAATGAACAGTAAGCCAAAATAGCAACTAAAATTCTGCCCTGCCAAGAGAACAATAAGCAAGCACGAATTACCACCACTAAGAGTAAGGCGGGAAAAACTCTCTCTCTACCAATTAAAGCGATCGCCAACCAGCTAACCATAAAGCCTATAGCGATATAAACCTGCGGCAAAAATTTATGATTTGCAGGAAGCCGTAAACCCATTACGCCTAATATAGCGATACAGCCAATTCCTGCTAAGTTAAACCACAGTAGATGAGAGATGAAATGATGACGGGGATGGGGAATGACAAAGCTAAACCCAGCGAGTAAGGCAATTCCTAATAATACCCACTCTAAGTATAAAAATAATTGGAAAGGGTGCTTGTGCCAAATATTAGCCATGCTTTTGACTTGTAATCTGCTTGATTCTGCTTTGACTTTGCAACATAGTCCTAAAGTACCAAAATAATTTGGGAGTTTAGATCGAGGTGGGTCAATATCTCAAATTTATAAGATTGAAGTAATTAATAAAGTTAAACAATTTTGGAGACGTCGATCGATGAACTGGCGCACTTTTTCCGCAGTAACCGCAGCTATGTTAATCGTACCTTGGGGTACTTATGTTGCTAGGGCAAATCCAGAAATTAGCGAAGAAAATTTAACTATGCAGCTATCTCAAATGAAACACGATAAAAGAGGCAGTAGAGGCAGAGGAATGGAACGACTCATGCAGCAACTCAATCTCACCCCCGAACAATCAGAACAAATTAAGGCGATAAAAGAACAATCAAAAACAGAAACCCAGGCGCTAATGCAGCAAATGCAAACAAGTCGCCAAGAAATGCGATCGCTTTTAGCTAGTGATTCATCTCCCGAACAGTTAAGAGATCGACATCAGGCTGTTCAAAACCTTCATCAAGAATTAGGCACTAATCGCTTTGAAACTATGCTGGAAATTAGAGAGGTATTAACTCCCGAACAACGTACTCAAATGGCGGAGTTAATCGAGCAACGTCGAGAAAAATTTAAATAATTTATTCTCATAATTTGTCGTTTGAGAATATAGTTTCAAAATTGCTATATCTTTGAAGGAAATCTATGATAATGGTTCAACTTAATACTTGAAAAAAAGCTGTGTTAGCCAAGATATTCTTTATTTCCCTTGTGGGTTTTATCACCCTATATTTGCTCAGAGGACTTGGTATGATTACATTTCTGCCAGGAGGAATTATTGCAGCGTTTTTAATGACTGCTGTAGTATCGGGTTTATCTTGGGGAATTATCAAAACAAGGCGATACTGATCGAGCTATTAGCTAATAGTTACTTGCTAAACTGTTCTTGTAGTTCGATCTGATAATAGTAATTTGAATGTAATTGTTATTGGTGGGGGTGCTGCGGGTTTTTTTGGTGCGATCGCCTGTGCCGAAGCTAATCCTAAGCTCAAGGTAACTCTAATTGAAGCTGGACGCAAACCCTTGGCTAAAGTTCGGATATCTGGTGGGGGGAGGTGTAATGTAACTCATCACTGCTTCGATCCAGGACGTTTAGTCGAATATTACCCTAGAGGCGGCAAGGCTTTGCGGGGTGCATTTACCCGCTTTCAACCCCAAGATACGGTGCAGTGGTATCAAACCCGTGGCGTAAAGTTAAAAACCGAAGCCGATGGCAGAATGTTTCCCATTACCGATAGTTCGGAAACGATTATTAATTGCCTGATGCAGTCAGCAGAGCAAGCTGGGGTTGTTTTACGTACGGGAGTTGGAGTCAAAACCGTTAAGCAATTTGTTGATGCAGAGGGAAAAAGCTATTTTCAAGTTGAATTAAAAGATGGTAAAAATATAAAGTGCGATCGCCTGTTGCTCGCAACAGGAAGTAATCCTTTAGGATATCGTTGGGCAAAGAACTTAGGTCATAAAATTGAATCTTCCGTACCGTCATTATTTACCTTTAATCTTAAAGATCCTCGGCTGCAAGATTTGGCAGGAGTCAGCGTCAGCGAGGCTCAAGTTAGGCTAGGCGCAGGCAAAAACAAGCTAGAACAAACAGGGGCATTATTAATTACTCATTGGGGAGTAAGTGGCCCAGCTATCCTCAAATTGTCCGCTTGGGGAGCGAGATTTTTATACGATCTTAAGTATGATTCCAGCTTACAAATAAATTGGTTGCCAGAATGCAATCGGGAAAGTTTAAAAGAAATATTAGCCGAGTTAAAACAAACTAATCCTCAGAAAAAGATAGTTAATTACTGTCCAGTTAAGTTGCCTAAACGCCTCTGGCAGAGTTTAGTTAGTTACGTGGGAGTTGAACATAAAGTTTGGGCGGAAATTAGCAAAAAAGAGCTAAACAAATTAGTCATCGAACTTGTTCAAGGACAATATGAAATTAAGGGTAAAGGAGTGTTTAAAGATGAATTTGTTACCTGTGGTGGAATTAGCTTAAAAGAAATCAACTTTAAAACAATGGAAAGCAAAAAATGCCCAGGACTTTATTTCGCGGGAGAAATATTAGACATCGACGGGGTAACGGGAGGGTTTAACTTCCAAAGTGCTTGGACAACATCTTGGTTAGCCGGTCAGGCGATCGCTGTTTCAGCTTCCATTTGCTAGACCTGTTTTGATTATTTATTGACTGTTCACTGATACTGATTATGTCCAATCTTGTTTTTCTCCCGTTTCAGTACGCCGATATACTGTCCCCACAGCATGAATGGCACGAGTTTTAGTATAAAGTTCATCTTCCGTTAGTTGCCAGGTATCTAAAGTCATCTGTAAATCTCGTTGAATGTCCCGCGCGCCTGGGAAGTCACGATAGCGAATGATCAGACGCGCTAATTCGACTAACTCGCGATCGCCTGGATCTGATTGCACCTTTAGCAAATGATCGACTGTAATTCGATCCTTTTGATTTTGGGGGTGCTTTTGTTCTATATTGCTGTTGGTCATAAGTTGAGAAAAGCTATTAACCGTCGGCAATTAGCCCTAAAGGATTCGCTTCGCATCACAATTAGCTCAAAAGAGAAAATTATTGACTATTTCCGAATTTTACTGCTGGTCAAAAGAGGGAGTGGTTGGCGAGATGAATCAGGAGGAAGATAATATCTTACTGGCTTGGTAGCGATCGCCTGAGATTTTTTTTCTCCCTGTCGCCAGCGCATGATCGCTCCTAGTAAAGCAATAAATAAGCCAATGGACAGTAAGCTCCCCCGTCCTCCGAGTCCTCCAATCAGAGCATCTGTTGCTCCTAAAATAAGGATAAACCCAGAAACAGGTTCTTTACGATACACCGATCTCAAAAATCTTGCGAATAAAGGATTCACTATCTTTTGCTTAGGTAAACAAGAATATTATATCTAACAAGTTATCTCACAAATTGCTTTAATTGTCAGTTTATTATAATTTTTCTCTGCTTCGATCGGCTATGATACTCTAATCTCAGAATGTAAATGCAGTCAATCGATGGGAGAAAACAGCCCATTTGCTGCTCAATTGGCGAATAAGTTCAAGTTGTCACTCAAACTAAATCAAAGTTTTTTTCAATCTTTAGTTACCGCATTTGCTAGATTTTTAGTTTGCTGCGTTATATTTGCCGCTGCTTCAGCCAAAGCCAATTCCCAAGAGTCTTTAGGCAAATTTAATCGACAAAGACTGACTCCTGAAAGTATACCTACCAGGAACAATTCTTTTAAGCCGATTTAAAATCATCAACAATCGGGTGATTCCTGAAGCTAGACTCAAACAATTACTCCAACCTTACTTGTTTCGTCCTGTTACCTTTGTCAAGCTATTAGAAGTACAGCAAGCTATCACTCAGCTATACGTCGAACAAGGTTATTTTACTTCTGGTGCTTATATTCCTCCCCAAACAATTAACAATCGCACTATCAAAATTGAAATCATTGAAGGCAAAATTGAAGAGATCGAGATTTATGGACTGAAGCAACTGCGTCGAGAGTATGTCCGTAGCCGTCTGGCGATCGCAACCAAAGCACTATTAAATCAAGAAAAATTACTCAATGCGCTACAGCTATTACAGTTAAATCCACTGATCGAAAGCATCTCGGCAGAATTATCTAAGGGAATAAATCCAGGGGAAAGCTTTCTAGAGGTAAAAATTGAAGAAGCAGATTCTTTTAGCACCGAGTTGAATCTTGATAATTATCGAACTCCTAGCGTTGGTTCGTTTAGTCGCCAAATATCTATCGGGGAGGATAATTTGTTAGGATTTGGCGATCGCTTTAATGTTTCTTATGTTATTAATGAAGGCAGCGACTCTTTGGAAGACTTAAGCTATGTTATCCCTTTGGGAGCTTATAACGGTGAAGTTAGACTAGCCTACAGCCTGAGCAACAACCAAATTATTAGCGAACCATTCCAAGACTTAGATTTAGCCAGCGAAAACGACTATTATGAGGCTACATATCGCCAGCCTTTATATCAGACACCACAGGATATTACGATTGGCGTAACTTTCAGGCGACAGAATTCACAGCTTTTATTAATGGATCGCGGCTTTCCTTTTTTAACCAGAGGCTCAGATAACCAAGGAAAAACTCAAATTCCTACCTTCGTCTGTTTCAAGAATATAGCGATCGCAGCAATGAGCATGTATTTGCAGTTCGTTCTCAGTTTAGTATTGGTATTGATGCTTTTGATGCCACAATTAATAGTAATAATGTACCTGATAGTAAGTTTTTAATTTGGCGAGGACAGGCACAATATTTAAAATGGCTAACTCCGAAAACTACTATTGTGTTGCGTTCGGATTTACAGTTAGCAGATCGTTCCCTGGTTGCTTTAGAGCAGTTTAGTTCTGGCGGTGCGTTAAGTGTTCGAGGCTATAGTCAAGAGAGGGTTTTAGGAGATAATGGCTTTTTTTTCTCGGCTGAGTTGCGTAATACCCTATGGCAAATACCCAAACGAGATCTAACCCTAGAGCTAAATCCTTTTTTTGATTTTGGTCGGGTTTGGAATTGTGATAATTTGCCCTTAGAATTAAATACCTTGCCTTCTTTGGGTTTTGGACTTCAGCTATCGGTAGGTGAAACTTTGACAACACGAATAGATTGGGGATTTCCTTTAATTGATGATGATTCAGTGGGAGATTCTTTGCAGGAAAACGGAGTTTATTTTTCAGTAAAATTTAAGCCTTTTTGAGCTAAGCCAGCTTTATTTTCGCTCGGTTATCGTGAACAAGTTAAGGATTGCTAAAAATGCGAGTAAGATTACAAGACAATATTTTATATATTGACCATGAAGATTTGCCAACCCATAAAAAAGGTGGTTCTGTAGTACGTAATAGTTATTTTTGGGCATTAAAATCGATCGCCTGTTTTACCTCTAGAGATAAAGATTGGGAATACGAGCGCGAAGTTTGGGTGGCTCTGGCTAGAATGTTAATCTCCTTTACAGAGTCTGGATACTTAGGCGATCGCGAAACATTTCTCGAATTTTCTGAAGATACTCCAATTCCCGACGAGTTACGTTCTGTTTCCAGCTACTTATAACCAAGATAAATTACTCAAAGCCTACTTGCTACTTTCCTAGCCATTTCAAGAAGGTGTAACGTCGATTATTCTTCCCCGCCGATCCATAAAATTTTTAATGCCATAGTTGCAAAGCCGATCGCAGCTAAAGATTTCAAGAGTTTTTCAGGCAAAAATTGCGCCACCGCACCTCCAGCTAAAACACCAAGCAAACTAGCCAGAATCAACGCCACTGTCGAACCGATAAATACGGCGCGGGGATTATTAGAACTACCACCCAGAGCGATCGCAGCAAGCTGGCTTTTATCGCCAATTTCCGCCAAAAAAACGGTAACAAAGCTAATTCCAATAAGTTGCCAATCTATTCCATTTAACATTTAATCTGCACCATTTAGCTTAGAGTTAGCTTAAAGATTAATTATGTCACTAATCAACCAGGCGGTAATAAATAGCAACAGGATAGCGACAGATAAGTCTAAGGTTTCGGGAGCAAGTTTTTTGGATAACCAATAGCCAATAGAAACTCCAATTAAACTAGTTGCAATTAAAGCCAAAGCTGAACCAACAAATACAATCCAAGGTGCTTGGGATTCGGCACTCATTAACAGAGTAACTAATTGAGTTTTATCTCCCATTTCTGCCAGAAAAATAGTGATAAAAGTCGAGCTAAAAACTAACCAAAAGTTATTTTGCTGCTTTGATTGAAAATTGGCTGGTGGTGCTTCAGTAATTGGTTTAAGAGATTTGCGATCGCTAGTTGCCATTAATTTGTGTGGTTCTAGTGAAATTAATACTTCCAAGTTTGATTTATCGTCGATTAATCTTTGCTATTGTCGCAAAATTTTGTCGGAAACTCCAAAGAATTAATGATTAGAGTTCTAAAGACCATCAACCAAATAGTAAGATAATGATGCTAATATTTTGATGTTTCGTTGTCCCTTTTCTCTTGTTTTTATGCCTTTCTTCCGCCAAGACGAACAGCTAGCCGAAATTGCTCATCAGATTTTACAAAGGACTAGAGAACAATTTCCGACTCTAACTAGAGATAAAATTGCTTTGACCTGGATCGTCTACGAACAACCCGTAATTGTTAACACTGGTGGGGCATTGTCTGCTGCGGAGTTTTGGCAATATCAGGTTAAAGGATTTAGTTATCGCGGAGTTGAAAGAATATATCCTGCCAGCTTAGTAAAACTGTTTTATTTGGTGGCGATACAGGAATGGTTACAGGGGGAAATGGTAACAGAGTCAACAGAATTGAATCGGGCGATTCGGGATGCCATTGTCGAATCAAGCAATGATGCTACAGGCTTACTCGTAGACGTTTTGACAGGGACTACTAGTGGTCCAGAATTACCCCTCAAGCCGTTTGAAACTTGGCAACAGCAGCGCAATATAGTTAATCGCTACTTTAAGTCTCTGGGATGGGAAGAATTGGAAAGCATTAATGTTAATCAAAAAACTTGGTGTGATGGTGCTTATGGTAGAGAAAGAGCCTTTTTAGGAGAATTAATGGACAATCGCAATATGCTAACTACTGATGCGGTTGCCAGACTATTACATAGTATTGTTGGCGGGGTTGCAGTCTCATCAGAGCGATCGCAAAAAATGATGCAGTTGCTCAAGCGTAGCCTTAATCCGACAGAATTTAGCGATCGCGAGGAGGAAAACCAAATCACTGGTTTTTTGGGCGCAAGCTTGCCCAGTAATGCTCAAATATGGTCAAAAGCTGGCTGGATGAGTCGAGTACGTCACGATGCTGCTTATATTGAACTACCCAACGTTTCACCTTATTTACTGACCGTTTTTACTGAAGGTAAGGATAACGCCCAGAATAAATCTATTTTACCGTTTATTTCTCAATCCATTGTTGAAGCAATGACAGTAATTAGTAATTAGTAATTAGTAATTAGTAAGTAATTAGTAATTAACTTTTAGGTGGAACATGGGCTTTTTGGTGACCGATGATTTTCCCAAACCAAGTCGATCTTGCTAATAAAATTAAAGCTCCTAGCAAAATAATAGCGATCGCCCTTAATTTGCTATCGAGACTTAACTGCAAGTCTCCTAAATAGTGAGAACCCAACAATACGGTATGACCGACAGCTAAAATCAAAGCAGGAACAGTTAATAGATGAATTTTGCGCCAGCGTTTACCAAATTTTTTTTGTAGGCGATCGCTACTAGTAACTGCCGCGGGAAGCATTAGAAATAAGCTCACGATTCCACCCGCCATCCCCAGACGATGTTGCGGTAACATAAAGGCGATCGCATCTAAATTCCAGTTGAGTGAATGGTCTAACATATGTGCTGTATGTGCCAGTGCCAAAACAAAAGCTCCCACTCCAACTGCCCGACGATATTGTAGGGGTGCTTGCCAAAAATTACTCAAAGGGCGTGCTGCCAAAGCCAACATCAGCAACAGCAATGCGCCATGTCCTGTATAGTCTACCATCGCATCTGTGCGTAATAGAGTCAGAACCCCAATCGCCAAAGTTACCCATCCTCCCAAACGAAATAGCTGGCTGCGCCGATCTGCGCTTACCCTGGAAGCGGATACTCCTACCCCTAACATCATCGGTGCTGTACCTAAGCCAAAACAGAACATCGTAACTGCACCAGCAAATAAACTTCCTGTTTCCACCGCCTTTAGTTGTGCTGTATACAAAAAACCACAGGGAATTAAACCCCAAACCCCACCCAGTAAAGCAGGTGTCCACCATTGCTGTTGAGTTGAAAGCTGGTTCATTCCCGAACTTAGTCGGTGATGAATTCTTCCCTGTAAAGGATGCAAAAAAGGTAAGCGGGGTAACCAATTGGGTTTTATCTGTCCTAAACTTAACCAAATCAGCAAGATCCCCGTAAAAACTGCCATAAACTGTCTTAGACTGCTGCCAATGCCTGCTAGCTGCCCACTAGCAACCACAATTGTACCTAATCCACCTAGAGCAGCACCAACCAAGGTATAGCTAAGAACTCTGCCAATATTTAAGAGAAAATGGAACTGTAATCCGCTAATTTGAGCGGGATGATTATCTTGTTGAGATAAAGCCAAAGCTACAGTTAAAGGGCCACACATACCCATACAATGACCAAAACTTCCCAAAAATCCCAAGGCAACAATAAGCAGTAAATCTAACACGGTTTTTGTTTAGCAATAACTTCCTTCTTTATTCCTAGCAGATTGAATATAAAATGTTGAGTAATCTCTGACTATCGATCGAATAGTTAATTACATCCAACTATCCAAAAAAGAGCCTTGGCTGATTCCTGTGAGACGACGATATTGAATTACTGCTTCTGCTTCGCTTAATCCTGCAACAATATCTACCGCCATCCTAGTTTGTTCTTGGCTCAATTGCTTTGTGTCGTCTAAGTTAGCTTCAATTTCTAAAAATTCTTTAACAAACCGTGCAGGGATAAAACTGAGATCGCGATCGCTAATTGCCTGGAGATAAATTTCAAACAGGGTTTTAATAATTCTTTTTTGTCCGTATCTTTGAGTAGCTAAACGAGGATTAGAAATAACGTAAGACCAAACAATACGCTGGAGAAATTTAAGTTCTTCTTCTCGATTACGATTATATTTTAAATAACCGCGATCGCCATATTCGGTGCTTAGCTGTACTGACTGGACATAGGTTTGAATCAGCTGCGAGCTAACGCGTTTAATTTGGGCTTTTTGTTCAAAAGAACCAGGCGGATATTGCCCTTTTAAATTGTAAGTTGCATTAAGAAAGTTTTGGAAGCGGTGAGGATTAGCTTTGACCACCTTGGCCACTCGATTATTGGGAGATACTCGTAGCCATTCTGTAATAAAGCGGTCTAGTTCATCCCAGTCTGTTGCTAATAGCTCTAAAGGAATTAAACCAGCCAAATAAAAGTCTTCTAAGTCATGAACGCTGTAGGTAATATCATCGGCAAAATCCATGATGCTAGCTTCAATTGACTGCGAGTCTCCAGGTTCTAAGCGAGCAAATAAAAAGGCTTCGCGGTCTAGATTATAAATCGAAAACTTGTGATGTCTTTTGGAAGTACTGTCAGGCGATCGCAACCAGGGATATTTTAAAACGGCATTTAGAGTAGCTCTGGTTAAATTTAAGCCATAGTAATCGATGCGATGGATTGCCAACCTAGTCAGAATCCGAAAAGATTGGGCGTTACCCTCAAAACCATCAGTTAAACCAGCTTTCATCGCACAAGCATTTAGTTCTTCTTCTGCTGTATGACCAAAGGGAGGATGTCCCAAATCATGAGCTAAAGCGGCAGCTTCCACTACGTCTGGATCTACCTCGCCGATTGCCTTCGCTACTTCTGGTTGTTCTGCTGCTAGTCTTTCGGCTAATCTGCGAGCTACCTGCGCGACTTTCAAAGAGTGAGTTAAACGATTGTGAAATACATGACCTTCTTGCGCCGTCAAAACTTGAGTAATTTGTGCTAAACGCCGAAATGCAGAAGAATATAAAACGCGATCGCGATCTACCTGAAAAGATTTGCGACTATCTCCTGGCTTGTCTCTCCGATTGCCAAAAGGATTATGCTGTCTTTGTTGTCTTTTCGACATAATTAATAAGCAACCATCAACTAAAATTTGGCATAAAAAAAGACATACTATCATCTAGATAGTAAGCCTTGAGTAATAATTTAGCTGTATTCCCAGCGAAAATTATAAAATCTCTAAATCCCAGGTAGAATTAAACTTGGCTTTACCCTCTTCGACTAACCGCCAAGCAGCTTCTTTGAGGGTTCGATGAGACAGCTTAGTTGACTCACTTAAGTTGCCTCCTAATTCTTGCAGACTTATGGGCGTTTGATGTTCTTGAAATTCGTTGAGTAGCAGATGTCTAGCTTGTTCTGCTTGTTCGACAGAAGATGATTTCATTGCGGGTACTAGTCGAGTTGAAGATATTAAAGCATAGTACTATATGTAGCGCTTGACGATTTATTCATCTAATCAAGGCCCTATCTATAGTGCCGTATACTATTATGCAGCAAGATTGCTCAAAGCGTAACTCCATTGGTAATTTTTTTAACCAATTCGTAATCTTTAGATAAATGCAATTTAATGGAATGATGATCGACGTTAGATTAAAACCAAACCGTAATTATTGAAAAATTTTAGTCTTCACGCTCCAACTCTGGCATATTGGTCGTGCTACGATGCCGAAGATAGTTATAAGCAGTAAGTTAATTTAACAAGTTAATTTCTTATGTCTCAAAAAATTCCTCATATCTTGGCATTAGACTTTGATGGTGTAATTTGTGATGGTTTAATTGAGTATTTTGTCAGTACTAAACAAGCCTATCAACAAATATGGTCTGAAGCTGTGGATGACAGCCTTGCACCCATGTTTTATCGCTTACGCCCTGTAATTGAAACTGGTTGGGAAATGCCGATTTTACTACGAGCGTTGGTCTTGGGAGTTGCTGAAGTAGAAATCTTGGAAAATTTTCAGGCGATCGCTTTACAAATAACCGAATCTGAAGGGTTAAAAAAGCAAGCAGTGGTGCAACAGTTAGATCGAGTTAGAGATAACTGGATCGAGAATAATTTAGCTGATTGGCTCAAGCTACATCGTTTCTACCCTGGAGTAATTGAGCGTCTCCAACAAATAGTTAATTCCGCGGTTGAATTGTATATTATCACTACCAAAGAAGGGCGTTTTGCCCAAAAGTTACTAACACAAGAGGGCATAAATTTATCTATGGCTCAAATTTTCGGCAAAGAAAGTAAACGCCCTAAATATGAAACCTTGAGAATTTTGCGAGACAGACATCAACAGCCAGGAGAAGATATTAGTATTTTCTTTGTCGAGGATCGACTCAAAGCTTTACAGCAGGTAATACAACAGACTGACTTAGAATCTGTAGAATTATTTTTGGCAGATTGGGGCTATAATCTCCAAGGCGATCGCTATTTAGCATCTCAATCTCAGCGAATCCAAATATTGTCTCTAGAGCAATTCCAGCAGGACTTTATCGCCTGGTAAAAAACCTATAACAAGATAATCGACTAACAGCAGTCTAAAAATTGCTAGCTTTATTATTTATAAGCAGAATCTCCCCAAAGACCACTAGATCTAGAACGAACTTTTCGCGCATTAGCTTCTGTGGGATCCTGAGCTTTCAATTCAGCTAATATAGGCTTAACTAGCTTAATAATGTTTTTCCAGGTTAAATCTTTTTCTGGTAAATAGTCAGCTAATTCTTGTAAAGCAGCTTGAGCTTCTTGAATACTTTGGTCGATTTCAGCCTCATTTTCTGCTAATAAAGGAGTAGAAGTACGCAAAAGATCTTGTTGAACCGCTGCAAATCCTTTACGCACTTCTTGAGTAATTTTGACGCTATATTCTGAACGTCCTTTAAGTTTTTGTTTATTAAATCCTTGTTGAGAGGAAGCATATAAAGCGGGTAATCTATTGAGTGCATAAGTGGCTACTTCAAGAGGATTAATAAATTTTTTGATATTATTAGGAAGCCGAACCATCTGTCTATCGATTTCATCAGAAACTAATACTTCCATAACGTTGCGATTAATGTAATCCTTTTCTGGTCGGTTATTTTTCATTTAATCAATTTTGCTTATAAATGTTAACTGAGCAGATATGAATATGCGCTTCTAATCTTGCTTTCTCTATATATACACAAATAATTGCGATTGCCTAGAGAGTACCACGGTCTAAAAGCGGAAAATTACCTTATTTTTATTTTATTTCACCTTAAAATTAAGTCTTTTTACAAAGACAGCAAAATTGTTTGGCTAAAAATATTGATAAGAGCTACGTTAATTTAATCTACATTTAGAGATTATTCAGTTATTCCATAAGTTTAAATTGCTTTACCTATAGTTTAGGAAGGTTGTGGTAGCGCAATTTTAGGTCGATCGCTTTCCATACGTTGTTTAATTAGACTAATTGCCAGCTCAACTTTTTCGGGAAATACAACTACCAAACTTTCGGCTTGTGCCTCATTTAAAGCAATATTTATGGCATTAGTTTCATCGAGAATAATTTCATAAGCAGCATTGGGATTTATCTGACAAATTCCCTTAACAATTAGATCGGCAACTTCGCCTGGTTCTCTACCTCTTGGATCTCGATCTTCTTTAACAATAATTCGGTCAAAGATTTGGGCGGAAATACTACCCAGCAAGATTAGATCTTCATCTCGGCGATCGCCTGGACCGCCGACTATACTAGTTTTTGCTCCATGCCAGTTGCGCACAAAATCGCCGACTGCCTTAAACCCATGAGGATTGTGAGCGTAATCTATCAACACGTGATAATTCTCAACCTCAAACAGGTTCATTCTCCCTGGCGTTTGTTCGGCTGAGGTAGTAAAAGTACGTACGCCTTGTCGAATTAGCTCTATATCAACACCTTGAGCAAAGGTAGCCAAACAGCTAGCCAAAGCATTAGCAATCATAAAGGGAGCCATTCCTCCCATCGTCATGGGAATATTAACTGCCTTTTCCACCCTTAAAGTCCATTTACCTTCCAAGATGGAGAGATAACCATTTTCATAAATCGCTGCTAACCCACTACGGCGACTATGTTCGATAATGATTGGATTATCAGGGTTCATCGAAAAATACGCCACCTTGCAGTTTAACTTTTCTGCCATCGCTGCCACCAAAGGGTCATCGGCATTCAAGATGGCATAGCCCTCTGCCTTGACTGTTTCAGCCACAACGCTTTTGACCCGCGCCATTTGTTCGATAGTATCAATACCACCTAAACCCAGATGATCGGCAGCAACGTTTAATACCACTCCAATATCACAGCTATCGAAAGCCAACCCAGAGCGTAAGATGCCACCGCGCGCTGTTTCCAATACAGCTACTTCGACGGTAGGATCTTTAAGAATTGCTCCCGCACTATAAGGACCAGTATTATCTCCCTGTTCGACTAAATACTCTTGGATATAAATACCGTCAGTGGCGGTAAAACCGACTATTTTATCAGTTTGGCGATAGATGTGGGCAGTTAGCCTGGTAGTAGTGGTTTTACCATTTGTTCCCGTGATTGCCACGATGGGAATACGGCTAGGAGCCTGTTCGGGAAACAACATTTCTAAGACGGATGCACCAACGTTACGAGGTAGCCCATGACTAGGTGCTGCGTGCATTCTAAATCCAGGAGCTGCATTAACTTCAACTATTACCCCTTTGGTTTCTTTCAGGGGTTTACTAATATCTGAGGTGACAACATCAATTCCTGCAATGTCTAAACCAATTATTTTCGCTACTCTTTGAGCTACCCAGATGTTTTCAGGATGAATTTCGTCGGTGCGATCAATTGCAATCCCTCCCGTACTTAGATTAGCCGTAGCACGCAGGTAGGCAGTTTTTTGGGCTGGCAAGACAGAATCCAAGCTATAGCCCTGTTTAGCTAATACAGCTTGAGACGTTTGGTCGATAATAATTTTAGTCAGAACATTATCATGTCCGTTTCCACGCCTGGGGTCTTGGTTAGTAATATCAATCAGCTGTTTAATAGTATATTTACCATTACCAACTACATGAGCTGGAATTCTTTCAGCTACAGCTACGACTTTGTTGTCAATGACCAAAATACGATGGTCGTTGCCTTGATAATATTGCTCGACAATTATAGAGCGAGTTTTAGAAGCTTGACTAGCTAGATCGTAAGCGGCTTCTGCTTCTGACCAATGATTGATGTTAATTGTGATCCCCCGACCATGATTGCCATCCAAAGGTTTAATCACAATCGGAAATCCACCGACATCGGCGATCGCTTGCTCTAATTCATCTAAATACTCAATCACCGTACCTCGAGGAACAGGTACTCCGGCATTACCTAGAATATTTTTAGTACCTTCTTTATCACAAGCAAGTTCTACCGCCAAAATACTGGTGCTATTGCTTAAAGTAGCTTGAATCCGTTTTTGCTTCGCTCCATAACCAAGCTGCAACATGGCTCTAGCACTAAGCCACATCCAAGGAATTTTTCGTGCTTCAGCTTCTTTAATAATTGTCTCTGTGGAAGGGCCAAGAGCCGCATTAGCATAAAGTTCTTGAAGATCTGCTAGGTCTTGTTCTAACTCCAGATTAGAATAAGTACCTGTTTCTACGATAGATTCACACAACCTAACTGCTGCTCTTCCTGCATAACGACCAGCCTGTTCTTCGATATATTCAAAGACGACGTTGAATACCCCTGGGGTGGAAGTCTCTCTAGTGCGACCAAATCCTACGGGCATTCCTGCCAATTCTTGTAGCTCTAAGGCAATATGTTCAATAATATGCCCCATCAAAGTGCCTTCTTTAATTCTTTCAAGGAAACCACCGCGATGCCCACGGGAACAATGATGTTCAATTAAGCTAGGTAATACTGCAATTACACCATCATAAAACCCAGGAATCTCATTGGATGTCTTTTCGGTTAACTCTTCTAGATCTAGCTGCATTACAATCAGCTTGTTGCGCCGAATACTCCAATAGTTAGGACCACGTAAGGTTTGAGTCTTAAGAATTCTCATTATGTTTGCTGTTCTAAGTTTTGGGGCAGCATCAAGAGGTAACTAAACAATTAGCTCATCATCTCGTTTTAGCGTTCTATCAAACTGTTCTAAATGAACATTTTAATAAGCATTTAACAACCCACTGCCAAAATTTAATCGCCCAATTTAGTTGAGAGCAAGATGCCGATTTAGATCATAGCGATCGCCATAACCTAAGATATGCAGCTTGAGATTGTGCATACTCAAAGGTTCGTTACCCTGAACTTTTGCTTGATTAGAGCAAGACATTTCTCTTGCGTCAATAATGGTTACGGCTCCTTTGCCAATTACCTGAATTACGCCGTCACTTTCAAACATCGCGCAGGTATCTTCATCAATACCAATGCCCAGTAGTTCAGGATGGCTAGAAATCGCGCTTAACAGTCGCGCTAAACGATTGCGGTTATAAAAATGCTGGTCGATTAATACTTGAGGAATAATATTTAAACCCTTGGCCATATCTACTAGAGAGCGATTGGGCGGCTCGGCGCTACTGCCTCCCGAAATCATGTGATGTCCCATCACTGCTGCCCCGGCACTAGTTCCCGCCAAACTAATTTCTCGTTTTTGCGCTCTTGCTACAATCCGATTCATTAACGTAGTGTCTGCCAGCAAACCACATAGACGAAGTTGATCCCCACCAGTCAAGAAAATTCCTGTGCAGTCTTCTACAAAACTGCGATAAGCTAAATTATCGGCGCTAGAGCGATCTCGTACATCCAAGACTTGAATTTCTTTCGCTCCCATTTCGCTAAAGAGACGATAGTATCTTTCTCCAATTAGACTTGGTTCTCTAGATGCACAGGGAACAATCCCAATTAGGGCATCTGTCCCTCCTGAACGTTGGAAGAAAGTTTGCAATATTTCCTTGCCGTGTACTTTATCTTCAGCACCGCCAATAACTAAAATAGCGTTTTTGGTAGATTGTGAGGAATACGTGGTTTGATTGTTGACTTCAGTATTGATCATAATGGAGTTTGCGGGCAAGAGATTAATCTCTGACTAGTAACGATCGTAGCTATGATGGCTACTTAACTGCTGTGTCAAAGACTACTTAAATTCTAGATTCAGCTAAACTGATATTGATTTTTCTGAGTAATTTTGCAAAATTATTAATCGTGCGTTTTGATATTATCACTCTTTTCCCCGACTTTTTTACCTCTCCACTTAATTGCAGTTTATTAGGCAAAGCGATCGCCAAAAAGATTGCTACTGTAAATCTAGTTAACCCCCGCGACTTTACCATTGACAAGCACCGTAAAGTGGATGACATAACTTACGGGGGTGGTGTAGGAATGTTGCTCAAGCCCGAACCGATGTTTGCCGCGGTGGAATCATTACCCGTTTTGCCTCAAAGGGAGATTATTTTAATGACTCCTCAAGGGCAACCATTAGATCAGCCTTTACTTAAGGATTTAGCGACTAATTATCAGCAACTAGTATTAATCTGCGGTCATTACGAAGGAGTAGATGAAAGAATACGGCAGCATTTAGTTACCAAAGAAATATCTCTAGGTGATTTTGTTTTAACCTGTGGCGAAATTCCCGCCCTGACGCTGATCAATGGCGTAACTAGACTCTTACCTGGAACGGTAGGTAAAGTAGAATCTTTAAAGGCAGAAAGCTTTGAAACAACATTGCTCGACTATCCTCAATATACTAGACCTGCTGAATATCGAGGTTGGCAAGTTCCTGAAGTATTGCGCTCGGGTAACCATAAGCTTATCGATCACTGGCGCAAAGAGGAACAGATCAAACGCACTCGCGATCGCCGTCCCGATTTATGGCAGAAATGGCAAGAACGTAATTGCTGATTAATAATGAAAGCGAGAGATAATCGTTAAGTACTTATCACTTATAGCGTATACAAGACGATTGTTATCATCTTTCATTTTTTATCACCCTAACCTGTCTTTTTTCTTGTACAAGTATAGTAAATTATTCTCAATTACTCAATGAAAAATTATGCTTATATATTAGGCGATCACCGTCCTGATTTGCGGAAAAAATAGCCAAGAAATAATTAGTAATTACTTTAATTATTAAATCTTAAAGATCGCCTTTTTGATAAAATTATTATGAGTTTATGATAATTTCTAGACTACATCAGGCAACTGAGCCACAATTTGTTTACCAATTTCAATCGAAGCAGTAGCAGCAGGGGAAGGAGCATTACAAACGTGCATTGCTTTGTTGCGGTTGAGAATCAAAAAATCATCAACCATTTTGCCATCGCTTCTTAAAGCCTGCGCTCTAACTCCCGCAGGGGTAGGCACAACATCTTGAGCCTGGACTTCGGGAATCAATCTTTGTAGACTACGAACAAAAATTGTTTTACTCCAAGAACGAATCATCTCTTGTATCCCTTCGTTTGAGTATTTAGCTGCCAGCTTCCAAAAACCAGGATAGGTCATGGTTTCCATGAAATCCTGGAGATCGAAGTCCAATTTACGATAGGCTTCTCGTTTAAAGCCTAGTACCGCATTGGGGCCAGCATGAACGCTACCGTCAATACCAGGAGTAAAATGCACCCCTAAGAAGGGAAAATGGGGATTGGGAACAGGATAAATTGCTCCATTGACCAAATAACGTTTTTCAGGGGTTAATTCGTAATATTCTCCTCGAAATGGAATGATTTTAGCTGGTGGCTGCTCATTAGCAAGTTTGGTAAGGCGATCGCTATAAAGCCCAGCACAGTTAATCAAAAACTTAGTTTGGTATTCACCCTGATTAGTCTCTAAAACATGACCTTCCGGGGTGGATTTAATGCCTTGAACACGAGTGTTGTTATGTAGATCGACTCCCTGTTCTTGGGCAAGCTCGGCGTATTTCTGGCAGACTTGCTTATAGTCCACAATTCCCGTGGATTTAACCCATATTCCTGCCAAACAATTAACGTGGGGTTCAATTTCTTTTACCTGCTCTTGCTTAACTTTAGCAACCTCAAGCTCATTAGCCAAACCTCTTTGATAAAGATCGTCTAGCAAGGATAACTCGTGAGGTTCAGTTGCCACTATGACCTTGCCACATATTTGATAGTTAATCTGGTATTTGTCGCAAAAATCAACCAGAGAAAGATTGCCTTCACGACAAAGTTTAGCTTTAAAACTGCCTGGTTTGTAATAAATACCAGAATGGATCACACCACTATTATGTCCTGTTTGGTGAGCAGCCCAAGATGCTTCTTTTTCTAATAAAGCAATTTTAGCGTTAGGAAATCGCTGACTAAGAGCCATTGCCGTAGACAAGCCAACAATACCACCACCAACAATAACAAAGTTATACATAGATGATTAATTTTAATAAGCTGCGTTCAAATTATTTGTCGTTAAATAGCTTTAAATAAGTGAGGGATGAAGATTAATTTTTTCTCATCCCTTATCTCTTATGCTCGATCCTGTTAAGTGCCTAGGCGAAACGGACGGCTTTAATTTCTAAGGCAACCTCAGAAATCGCGTCCTCATTAATTACACATTTGATTTTCTTATTTTCCCTTTCCCATTTCCCTTTTCGCCGATTTCAACTAGGAAATTTATTTTGCACGACTACTTAAAGTGCTACCACCTCAGTTGATACACCCATGTCATTGAGCATTTCGCTAATTTCTTGGCGATAGATTGCATTCATCACGATTACCTTGTCTGGTTGATAAGTCTTGAGAAATTCGGGAGCCATGATTTCTTTACCCACGCCTGGGATGAATTTACCGTGACGATGGGGATTAATATCTACTGCATATTCAATTTTGTCGATGGTTTTGAGAGTGGTTAAAAATGCAACACACTTGGAACCAGAACCCCAAACTACAACTTTTTCTTGATTAGCTTGAGCATCTTCGAGATACTTTTTCCAATATTCGAGCTTGCCAGTTATTTTTTCGGTAAATAACTCTACATCTGCTGCCACGTCTTCAACGGTTTCTTCAAAAGGATGAACTTTGTCAGAAGGCATTGCTATGGGTTTGGCTTCAATCAAAAGATACTGATCGCCATATTCGCAGTAAAGATCGGTTACTTCAAAACCGCTGTCGCGGAATAAACGAGCTAGTGTACCAGGACTGAAGTAAGAGCAATGTTCGTAATAAATATCTTCAAAAGCTTGCTCTTTTAAAACTCTGGTATTGTCTGGTATTTCAAATACGACTACAGTATCGCGATCGCCGATAGATTTACGAACTGTTTTGATAAATTCAGAGGTAGGTTGGATATGCTCTAGGGTATGACGACAACAAATAAAGTCTC
Organism: Coleofasciculaceae cyanobacterium; assembly: GCA_036703275.1. Taxonomy (NCBI): domain Bacteria; kingdom Bacillati; phylum Cyanobacteriota; class Cyanophyceae; order Coleofasciculales; family Coleofasciculaceae; species Coleofasciculaceae cyanobacterium. The sequence continues at coordinate 56,089 of DATNPK010000018.1, forward strand.
CAACATATTCAGCGTGTTTTTCCGAGTAATAATCTTGAATAAAGGTAACGCGGTTTGCTGCTTCGCTTTCTACTCTTCCAGGAACAACACTAGGATCGATACCCACACCACGGTTGTTGCCTAATTCACATAGCAGCAGTAAGAAATCTCCCTTACTACAGCCGATTTCGATAATGTCTTTGTTATGCAGATCGTATTTATCGATTAGATGATTGGCTAGCTTCAGCGAGAACTTGTTAAAGGTGGGAGAATAGCTTTGTTGATCTTCATAGTTGGGCGCGTAGGCTGACCATTTAGCATCAAACTCAGTATTGGTAATAAAGCCACAGCGATCGCAAAAGCCTAAAACCACGTCTCCACAGGGAAAATCTATTGCTTCCTTTTGACTAGAAATCATTAAGCAACTGTGTACAGGAACATCGCGAACTTCGTAGAAAACAGTAAGCTCATGATGACCACAATTGGGACATGAATGCTCAATCTTCTGGGTATTTGCTCTTAAATTACTGCTAGTAGAAATCAAATTTTGCATCATGATAAAATACTCCTCTATGAAATTTAATTTTAAAAAAATGACTTTACTTTAATTTTGTTTCAAAAACTGTCAGCTACGGACAAACCTCAGCTGAATTTTCTTCAAATTTGACTAGCTATATAGCTAAACAATTTTTGGTTCGGGGATTGGAACAATAAATTTTCCACCAGATTTTTGATACTCTTGCTGTTGCTGTATAATTTCTTCAGCAAAATTCCAAGCTAAAATTAAGACATAATCTGGTTTATCTTCTAGAAGCTTAGTGGGTGGGAATATTGGTAAATGATTGATCCCCATATAGCGATCGTGCTTAAAAGAATTTAAGTCCACCACATAGTTTAATAGAGTTTTATCTATGCCTAAATAACTCAACATAGTTGTGGCTTTAGCCGCAGCACCGTAACCGACGACCGTTTTACCTTCTTTCTTTAAGCTCCACAAAATATCCATCAAAGAATATTTAAACGTCATTACCTTGTCGGCAAAATCGCGGTAGTAGGCAATGTTATCTACCTGAGCCTCTTGTTCTGCTTTGAGCAAAGACTTAACCGATTCTTGGACTGCTTCTGTTGGTTCGACATATAGACGCAAAGAACCACCATGTATTTTGGTGCGCTCAACATGGTTTAGGTATAAAGAATGTCTTCGGAAAAGTTTATCTAATGCTGTGACAGAGTAATAGCAAAGATGCTGATGATAAATTGTGTCAAATTCGCAATGTTCTACCAAATCAACTAAGTAAGGAGCTTCAATTACTGCTACTCCCCGATCTTTTAATAAGATAGAAATTCCTGCCACAAAACCATTTAAGTCTGGTACATGAGCCAAAACGTTGTTGGCCAAAAATACATCCGCTTGCTTACCTTCATCTCGCAGCTTTTGTGCTAACTCTTTACCAAAGAAGGTGCAGATAGAATTTACTCCTGCCTTGATAGCAGCATCTACAGGACCAGAGGCTGGGTCTATCCCCAACACGGGAATATCATGTTCGACAAAATTTTTGAGCATATAGCCGTCATTACTGGCAGCTTCAATTACCAAACTATTACTATCTAAATTTCTGGTCTCAATTAAATTTTTAGCACTGCTACCAAAATGCTTTAATAAAGATGCCGATACAGAAGAAAAATAAGGATAGTCTTGGCAAAATAAAATTTCAGGCGGAACTATTTCGGTAATCTGAACCAAACTACATCTAGGACAAAAAACTAGATCTAGAGGTGCAGTGTACTCAGGTAAATCTAACTGTTCTTTAGTTAGAAGATTGTCAGCCAGAGGAGTGTATCCAAAAGAGATAATTGAATTTAGGTCTGAGTTACCGCAAGAGAGACAACTTGACTTACGATCGTTCATAATACGAGTTTATATTTATAAGATTTAGTCGCTGACCCTATTATTCAGGGCAATTAATTATGCTCAACTGCCCCAAAATTCAACTTAATTAAACGCTTTATCGCTGACTAAAGGTCACGAAAGGCTTCAGCATTTTATCTATACCCTTTAAAGAGCAAGACTAAACAACTGCGCTAGCTCTACTTACATAACATAAGCCAGCTCTATATCACCAGAGAAATCATTCAACAGCTACTAGCTGCTCTTTTTGCCAACGCAATTCGCCATTGAGTAAGTTATTGGCGATCAAGTATTTAATATGAGCAATTCTTTGGTATTTAGAGCCTTCAAATTCATCTAAAGTTAGACCGACTTTGCGATACACTTCATATAACTCTGCTGCTCCTTTACGAGCATCCCACTGAGGCTGAAAATCAGGCAGAACTTTGGCTATTTTGCTACAGTTAACCCGATAACAGCGATTATCTGGACCAGCATCTGCAGCGTACTCGATTCGGCAGTTAGGCACTGTCTCCTTGACAATTTCAGCTAAATCACGAATTCGATAATTATCTTCATTGCGACCAACATTAAAAGCTTCATTATGAATTAGTTCTCTTGGTGCTTCTAAAACAGCAATAAAAGCTCTAGAGATATCTTCAATATGAACAATCGGTCGCCAAGGAGTACCATCGCTTTTGATGTACACTAAGCCCTTGGTGAATGCCCAAGCAACCAGATTATTTAATACTAAATCAAACCTCAATCTGGGCGACACCCCATAAGCAGTGGCATTTCGTAGAAATGTCGGGCTGAAGTTATCATCCGCTAACTGACTAACATCCTGCTCTACTTTTACTTTGGAAACTCCGTAAGGAGTAACAGGATTGAAGTTAGACTGTTCGTCAAGCCAATCTTCACCACCTGCACCATAGTTGCTACAAGAAGAGGAAAAGATAAAACGGCTAACTCCAGCTTGCTTTGCCAATTCAGCTAACTTGACCGAAGCCCGATAATTGATCTCTTCGGTCAATTGAGGATTGAGATTACCCAAAGGATCGTTAGAAAGACCAGCCAAATGTAAAATGGCTTCAAACCCTTCTAGATCTTCAAGTTCTACATCTCTGAGATCTTTTTTTAGCTCTGGTATCTCAACGATTCCTGCGCCAAAAGTGCTTTTAGCATACAGGTCAGTATCTAAACCAACAACATCATACCCTTTGTCGAGAAGCATCGGAACCATGAGTGTTCCGATGTACCCCTTGTGACCAGTCACCAGTATTTTCATTTGTTTTTTTCTCCCAAGTTTTCCAAGGTGCGTTACCGCTAGCCCACAAAGACTCTAAACGGCGTTTGTCTCTCAACGTATCCATACATTGCCAGAAGCCATCGTGCTTATACGCCATAAGCTGATTATCCCTAGCCAATCTTTCCAGGGGCTCTTTTTCCCACTGAGTATCGTCACCGTCTATATAGTCAAAGATCTCAGGCTCTAAAACAAAGAAAGCACCGTTAATCCAACCTTCTTTGGTTTGAGGCTTTTCGGAGAACTCAGATATTTTGTCTCCGTCTAAATCTAAATGGCCAAAACGTGCAGGAGGTCGAACAGCAGTCAAAGTAGCTAGCTTACCATGAGAACGGTGAAAAGCTAATAGATCGTGTAGATTAACGTCAGAAACTCCATCGCCCCAGGTTAACATAAATGTTTCTCTACCAACGTAAGGTGCAAGACGTTTGATTCTTCCACCAGTGTTAGTCGTTAATCCCGTGTCAATTAGATCTACATTCCAATCTAGCTGATAAGCACCATGAGTTTTTACACCTCCAGTACCTAGATTTACGGTAAGATTACTGTTAAGAGCGCAGTAATCTACCATGAATTTTTTGATTACTGCGCCTTTATAACCCAAAGCCACCGCAAAGTCTTTGAAACCGTACTGATGGAAGTGCATCATAATGTGCCACAGAATTGGTTGTCCGCCAATTTCTACCATGGGCTTAGGTTTATTTTCTGTTTCTTCTGAGATTCGAGTTCCTAAGCCACCAGCAAGAAAGGCTACCTTCATATTTTTCTCCTGCTTTAAACATTTAAAGCTTAAATAAAAACTAAGTAATTCTAATAATAAGCTGTGTAATTTTAATAACAAGTAAAAATTAACTTGGTATTAATCTTATTGTACTTATTGTAAATATACTTATGGTTTTTTCGTTTAAAGTTTTGGTGAAGTTAAAATCATAAATATGTAAAGTAGCGAAATTTAACTTAAAAAATTAAAATTAAAGTAAATTTAATATCAGAAAATATATTAAATAAATGCTGTTTAAATAGGACTTTAAAAAGCTGACATTGGATTTAACCAGATAATTAGTTCACGTTTTAAAGCTTGTAAATTGCGAGACATTCCCTGATTGAACCATTGCCCGATCGCATCAATTGGAGTGAAGAATTCTCCTGTTTGCCAACTAACATTCTGGCTTAGAGGAGTTAGGTGAGTTCCAGTTAAGGTGCGTAGAGTTACCATATTAGGAAACCTATGTTGCAAAACACTATTCAAATTAATGGTCTGGTCTAGATTATCCTGACTAAACCTTAGCAGCAGATTGCGACGTATGCTGTAGTGTTCGGCAATTAATTGTTCTGTTTCTCCTGGAGAAGGAGCAAACTCAATATTTAAAACGGGAGTAATATTAAATTGCGCCATAAATGGAACGGCTTGGCTGGCAGGATAGTTGTTAAATGAAATAAGAATATTGCCTGCTCTTTCAACTTCATAGAGGCTGCCGATTAAAAGGTGTAGTTTACACCCCATGCTATGTCCCACACCATAAATAGGTAAATAGCCCTGATTTAATTTATTAGTTTTTTGCAGTCTTGCCAAGACTGTTTCAAAGCGATTCAAAACTTCGCGGGCGATCGCAAAATGATCGAAAGTATTCAAAAAAGGAGTGGCAATAATTCCGTAACCCGCCTGGCTCAACTGCTCCAAAATAGAGCGATAGGATACTTGAGGTGCTGTAGCCACAAATGCTCCACCCAAGAAATGAACAATTCCCTTCATTTCTTGACGAGGAAGATAAACCCAATTACCAGAAATCTCTTGCCATTCCATATAGTCTGCAACTACTACCAATAATCAATACACTTTATATGTATCAGGTTAGCAAGAAAGCAATGCTGATGAACCAAATTTAGTTACATAGTTTGAAACTGAACTGAATTATCCTCAACCTTGCTCATGATCGTGAGCCATAATAAAAATTATCAGCAACACTTTAGACTAGCCTAGGTAAGGGTTGCCGCCGTTTTATATGCCCTAAAGGACTAGCCCTAAAGGATTAGCTCCTTACGTCGCGCGTCCTTCGCGTCGCGAAGCGGTATCCTTTAGGACGATAAGGCTTGCCTGAGCGTTGGTCAATTTTAATCAAGAGCGATTGCGAAATTATGCCCGACCAAGATTTAATTCGTCTATCACAAAGCCATCTTAACCTTCTGAGTATTTGTCCTCCTAAATTTCAGCAGGTTTATTTAGAGCTTGGTTCTCTTCCTGCAACCGATCGACAAGATAATATGCAGTGGGGGAGTCGATTTCACTTGTTGATGCAGCAAAGAGAGTTAACTTTGCCGATCGAAGCTTTACTAGCCACAGATGCTGAGTTAGATAATTCCCTAAAAGCTTTAATTCGAGCTGCACCAGAATTAGAACCCGATCCCAACATTTGGCGCGAGGCAGAACATTGTCGTACTTTTAGTATAGGTAATTTTTTGTTCACGGTTATTTATGATTTACTGATTGCTAAAACCGAGCAAGCAATAATCTTAGACTGGAAAACTTATCGTAATCCTCCGCGATCGAAGAAACTAGCTAATGATTGGCAAACTCGTCTTTATCTTTATGTCTTAGCCGAAACTTCAGAATATGAACCCGAACAACTTCAAATGACTTACTGGTTTGTTAAATCTGGTAAGCCTAAAAGCGCAACTTTTAGCTATAGTCAACAACAACACCAGCAAAATGCACGAGAACTAAAAGATTTAGTAGCTGACTTAGAAACCTGGTTGCGAAACTATCAGCAGCTACAAACAAACTTTCCTCACAAACCTGACTGTCAAAAAAATTGCCCTTATCATCATTTTTTCACAGAAGAAGAAGCCGTAAACCGCCATCAAGAATTGCTTAAGTCGATTGATGAAATCGAAGAAGTATCAATCTAAGTAGTTCACAACTCCTCGATTTCCATAGTTTTTTTTAGAGGTACAAACATAGGCTTGGTATCAGCTTGAGGCAATTCGATCAGTTCTTTTTCTTTTTGTTTAACTTCTTTCGGCAACAAGACAGGTAAAGGTTCTTGTTCGTCTTGCCAATAACTCGCCACAGGTAGAGTATGTTCAAGATCTTCTAATAGTCTGGGGATAATCATTACCGCGTGTAGTTCGCCAATGCGCTCAGCTTCCTGCATTCCTGCCTCGATCGCGATCGCTACGTTCGCGATCGAACCCCGAATAATTGCCGTACATAAACCATCACCAATCTTTTCGTAGGAAGCTAACTGTACATCGGCAGATTTCAGCATCGCATCTGCGCCACCTACCATTGCCGGAAAGCCTCTAGTTTCTAACAAGCCAATCGAGCGATTGCTTAAACGGCTATATCCTCTTCTTTTCTGAGTTAGTTCAATTAAATGGCTGCCAATGGGGAAAATTGCTTCTAAATTGGGCATCGGGCGCGCAATTACTAATTTAGAGATTAACTGACCAAACTTATCCGCGGTTTTCGCTCCTTCTTCTACAGCTAATCTAACATCGGCAATATTGCCCCTAACTACGGCGGTACAGTATCCACTACCAATTTTTTCGTAACCTACCATCGTGACTTCTGAAGACTTAAGCATCATGTCGGCTGTGCCAACAATTGCCGGAAAGCTTTTGGTCGATACTAAACCTAGTGCGCTGTCTTGAAAGGGATGTTCGATAGCGTAGCTTGGTTGTGGAGGTTGTGTAAATTGTGGACTAACTTTGCCTAATGGTGTCCTTCTATGTTCTAAATTAGACATTAAATATCTCTTTCCTTTTCAAGTGTGCCACGATGAGCAAGTATTTATTTCCCTATATCTAGTGTAGTTAGGAAAATCAATTATGACGTTAGTTTTAGTTTAGCCGATCGCGCTAAAAGCAAACTAGATATAAGCAGCACAATAAACAATACTGGCTATTAAGAAAGTTTATAGTTAATAATTGCTGTAGTTAAACCTTCTAAGCTATATTCTTCTGCTTCTAAATCAATTCTGCCCAACAATTCTCGACAGGTTTTAGATGTTTGTGGTCCAATAGAGGCAAGACAAACTTTGGCTAAAATAGACTCGATCGTAATTAAATCTGATTGCTGCTGCAACAGCTGATAAAAATTTTTTACTGTTTTAGAACTAGCAAAGGTTACAACGTCAATTTCATGTTGTTTCAAAGCTTGCCAAGCTTGTCGATCGATTTGTTCGGGAGATTTAGACTGATAGGCAGCAACTTCAATTACTGATGCACCTTGACTCGTTAATTCTTGGACTAATATTTCTCTGCCGCCAGTCTCTACACGGGGAAACAAGACTTTTTGTCCAGTTAAATCTTCAGGAAAGTTGGCCACTAGAGAATCAGCCACAAAATTTGGGGGAATAAAGTCAGGATTTAGCTGTCTTGTTTGCAGTACGGAAGCGGTTTTGCGTCCAACCACAGCAATTTTTACTCCTCCTAAAGCACGAGCATCATAACCCAGTGTAGTAAGGCGATTGAAAAAGTAGTCAACGCCATTTGCCGACGTCAGAATTAGCCACTGGAATTGACTCAAATCGGCGATCGCTCGATCTAAAGCCGTCCAACTCGAAGGAGGGGCGATCGTCAAAGCTGGTATCTCGACTACCGTCGCCCCTTGCTGTTGCAAAAGAGTGCTAAACTTGCTTGATTGTTGAGCGGCGCGAGTCACCAAAATAGTTTTATTAGCTAAGGGCATTGAAATAACTTGAGGCGAATCCTGATTACTAAGCTGCACGACTTTACCAATTACAATAACTACGGGAGAAAGAGATATTTCTGCGGTCGTTTCCACTATATCGGTTAGCGTACCCCAAAAAACCTGCTGCTGCGATCTTCCACAGTGACGAATAATTGCGATGGATTCATTTGGCGATCGCCCGTTAGCAATTAAATTCTGAATAATTTGCTCAAGAGAACGCCCTCCCATAAGAATCACTATAGTGTCAACTCCAGACAAGACTGACCAATTTAATTGTTCTGGCTGATGTCCGCTAACCACGACAAAACAGCGGCTTAATTTTTTATCGGTTAGAGGAATTCCGGCTAACAAGGGTGCAGCCAAAGCCGAGGAGATCCCAGGAACTAGTTCAAAGCTACAGTTTTTCTTTTGGAGTGCCAAAATTTCTTCATTCGCACGTCCAAAAATAAACGGATCGCCACTTTTTAATCTAACTACCTGCTTGCCCTGAAGACAATAAGCTACTAATAGCTGATTAATCTCTGCTTGGGTGGTACTCAGTTGACCACCACGTTTGCCTACGTGGATTTTTAGGCAGTCTTGGGTAACTAACTTTAGTAATCCTTCATCTACTAAAGCATCATAAATTAGAACCTCGGCAGTGTTTAGTAACTGCTTACCTCTCACGGTCAAATACTCTTCGCCACCAACCCCCGCACCAACCAAATAAACCTTACCTTGCATCAAGTTCTCAGTCATCAGCTATGAGGACACGTGCTTAATTGCTTTATAAGTAGGTATTGTCAAGAAGTAATAGCGTTGAACTATCCCGCTGATTTTACCCAAAAAAGCTAATAGCTTTATTAATAGTAAACTTTTGATAGTAATCAGAGAAATAACGTGAACTTTTATTTAGGCTGTGCAGTTTGGTCGTATAAAGATTGGGTTGGTAATCTATATCCCTCGAAAAGCCAACCGCGAGATTTTTGGCGTTGCATCCGGGCGGGATGATCTAATAATAATGAGGAATGAGATGTCCAAATTGTCAGTCTAATCAAATTCGCCAAAACGGTCATCGTAGATTTGTATGGAGTAGAACTATATAAGGATGGTGCAGCGCCCAAAATTATTCTTACTGGTGAACGGATTCAATGGACTGGTGGTGAATCTTCTGAGGCGGAGAGTCTGGCTACTATCCTAGAATTAATGGGCATTCCCCGTAGTGCCATGATTTTGGAATCTAAATCTTTAACCACTTATGAAAATGCGGTATTCACCAAACAAATTTTACTGGTTACTTCCGCTGCACATATGCCTAGATTGCTAGGGATTTTTAGTAAACAAGGCATTAAGGCTATTCCCGCCCCAGCAGATTTTATGATTAGCGATCGCAACTTAATTGAAAATTGCTTTAGTGTTGAGTCCAGAATTCTCAGTTTTATTCGCAATGCACAAAGCCTCGATTACACCACTCAAGCTTTAAAAAAATACATTGGTACGCTGATTTATCGCTTGAAAGGATGGTTATCAGAAAAACTCAGGCTTTAAGATCTATTGATAAAGAATACTTTCTGAATTGCGGCGATCGATAGAATCTTTTGGCTGATGATAATCATCTTGGCAGCTACGAGTTGTTGCTTCGGCTTCCGCCTGCATTTTAACAACTAATTGAGAATTTTTAGATGTTGGGCTAAACTCACTAACAACTTTGGGAACGGATTTGATTCTTAGTGATTCTAACTGAGGGTTTAATTCAATACTCTTTTCAATCGGAATCGCTAGGCTAGAGCGATTAATTAACTCTTGTAAAGCTGGGCATAGTTCCGAACCATCTTGATAAACCTCTGGAGAATCCCATAAAGGATAAGCGTGTTTTCCATTTACTCCTACTACCTCTCCTTGAGAATTCAGCAAAGGACCTCCACTCATGCCCTTTTTGACATTGTTGGTATAGCCAATTTGATAGCCTTCTTCTAAGGCTTGATTCAAAATAATGGCAACCCTACCTAATTCAAGGGTCAAACCTCTAGATGTATTGAGATTTGATTGAGCAAAAATATCAGCAGTTGGTTGCTCTAGTTTATCAGAGGGAAAACCAGCGGCAAATATAGGTTCTCCTACTTCCAAATAAATAGAATTGCCGATTTTTGCCGTCGGATAAATAGCATCGGCTTCAAACCTTAAAAATGCCAAATCGTATTTAGAATCGGTGTTATTTAACTTAGAAATAACTTCTGCGGAATAGGTTTTTCCATCATAAGTGGTGATTTTATAAGGAGCTTTGCCTGCTCTTAAAACGTGCTGGTTAGTGATAACAATATATTGTTTTCCTGCTTGCTGGACGACGAAGCCAGAACCGAGAAAATCCCCATCTGAAATTTTAACGCTAATTTCCGAGGCAATCTGGTTGATTTTTGGTGATAGTTTTTGAGGAGAAACTGAAGCAAAAGTTTTTAACTTCACTTTAGAAGCATCTCCAGACAAAAACATCCCAGTGCCAACTAGACAAATCATCAGTTTTGTTACCTGGGACGTTGAGTTCAAGATCAAACGGTTGATATAGTTTTTTCTGTGTATGTCCTGATTTTGTGACCCTTTATTGGGTAGCCATTTCATTCACTATCTTTAATCTAAGTTTTTTCTTGGCTAGATTTCTAATTGTTTACGGGAACTGTGTCGAGGAATTTGTCCATATCAACATAGAACTCGCCATCAGAATAAAAACCAGGATCATCAGCACTTAGAGTCAAAGTTTGACCACTAACGCTACGGCGGAAATCTACGAGTTTAATTAATACTCCTTCAGGATCTGTTCCTGGCTTAAGAGTAATTAAGACATTTTCATCAGGACAGCTACCACCGCGAGCATTAGCAACGCATAGTACTGGCTGTTGATTTACATTCCCCGTGCGAATAAACTTCAAATTACCCTGATCGAGAAAATTCTGAAATCTTCCAGACACTGCCGAGCATCTTTTTTGAGGAGTCCAGTCGGGAGCAAATTGATTTGCCCAATTAATTAGAGTCACTCTTCCTCTAGGAGTATTAACAAATGTATTCCAACTGTTGTTGAGTTGAGCGCAATAATAGGTATTGTTGGTTTTAGTTTCTGCTGTAGCTGAGGGGACGATCGCGCTGCCAATTGCAACACTCAATCCTGCCAGCATACCAACTAAGTATTTAATCTTCATAGTATTTTCTGAGATATTACGAGCCATTAATAAAGTACACTACAAGCCTACTCCATGCTAATTTTAGCGAATATTGTTCGATCTAAACTAGCTTATCTGTTTTAACTAGGCAAATTTTACCGTAAATTTACATAACTGTAACTGGGGGGCTAACTTCGCTCGTGTAGTTGTTTTTACTCAAATTTCTAGTAGAGAGAGAAATCCGCCTCAATTCAGATTTCTCAAAACTATTAAGCTCAGCTTGAGGATTTGATACTAAAATCGATCAAGCCTTAGCTTGAAGCTGAATAATGCTTGCTTCAATTAGCTGGCGGTTTAGATTATGTCCAATCAATACCAGACGAGTCTGCCGAGATTCATTTGCTGTCCACAGGCGATCGTAAAAGGTATCAAAGCGATTGCCTACCCCCTGTAAAACTAATCGCATTGGCTTGTTTGGCACATTAACAAAGCCTTTAACGCGATATATTTCTTGCTTGGTTAAGAGTTCTTTTAGCTGTTGGAGTAAAATTTGCGGTTCAAAAGCTCGATCTAAAACAAGTTCAATTGAATTAATTTCTTCATCGTGTTCGTGTTCGCTTTCGTGATCGTGGTGGGAATGACGATTATCTAAGTCATCTTCTACCGCAGCATTAAAACCCAACAACAGGTTAGGATCGATCTTTCCCTCCTTCACGGAAATAATTTTGACCCCAGACGGCAATTCTTGTTTTAACCAAGTCTTAATTTTATTTAATGTCTCGGCATCTACCAAATCGACTTTAGTCAACAGCACTAGATCGGCACAGGCCAACTGATCTTCAAATAGTTCTTCAATCGGAGTTTCATGATCTAAGCTAGGATCGGATTGTCTTTGGGACTCCAAGGCAGCTAAATTTCCGACTAAGTTTCCTGTTGCCAAAGCGTGACAATCAACTACAGTTACTACTCCGTCTACGGTGGCACTATTACGAATTGCTGGCCAACGAAAAGCCTGAATCAACGGCTTGGGTAAGGCTAAACCTGAAGTTTCAATTAAAAGACAGTCAATTTTATCCCGACGTTTGAGCAATTCTTGCATGGTGGGATAAAATTCTTCTTGAACTGTGCAGCAGAGACAGCCGTTAGTCAATTCCACAATGTTGTTAACTGGACTTGATTCTTCGTCACAAACCTGACACGATCGCAACAAATCGCCATCAATGCCTACTTCGCCAAACTCATTAACCAAAACGGCAATGCGTCTACCTTGATTGTTTTGTAATAAATGGCGCACTAAAGTTGTCTTGCCAGCGCCCAGAAATCCTGAAATTACGGTAACGGGTATTTTGTGCATTTTTATCTATTGAAAACTGATTAAAAACTCATGAAAAAATTTAACCTAAAATTGTCTGGGAAAGGAAGGCAAAACCGATGCCGCAGATCGTAAATCCAGCAAAGCGAAGTAAGAAAGACTTGTCAGGCTGATTAATTACCCACTTGCCAAGATAGAAAGCGATCGCGCTAATCGCTAATTGAATTGAGCAAAATCCCAACAGGTATGCTCCTAAAGCCGTATTCTGAGCCCCGACGATAGATTCGCCATAGGCATAGCCGTGAAAGATCCCGGCGAGCGCACCAATCACCGATAATAAAGCCAAATTCGTCTGATTCTCTCTAGCCAGGAAGATGCCAATAACTAGTACCGAAGCAGAAATAACTAGTTCTGGAGCAGGTAAATCGACGCTTTGTAAATGAATTGCTGTACCCATAGCCGTAGCTACGACAAATGCTGTGGGAATAATCATGCCGAGCTTTTTGCTTAAGGCAGCCAGTAAGCCAATAGCAACTACAAATACGAGATGGTCGATACCAATTACAGGATGACCCAAGCCAGAGATAAATCCTTGACTAAAAGTGCTAGGAATTTTGCCCCCAGTGGGATGATGGGCTAGAGCGGGAGACGCATTAATCAATAGGGCAAAGACCAATAAGACACTGGAAAAACCAACTAAGGCGATCGCTTTATTCTTGTTCATAATTACCATATTTTGTTTTAAACCAGACAAAACTAACAGCTACTGTCAATCATTCCCTCGACAAACAAGATAAAACAGTACCTAAATTAGTTATTTACACTAGGAGTGAGGCACTATATGCCGAATAAGTGCCACTATCACAATTAAAAAAAGCCTAAAAAAAGCCGATTTTTAACTGCAATAGTTTCGACTAGTTGAGCGTGAATATTGAGAAAATCCAGAAATTTGTAGCGTGAATGAATTGTAACTGATGGATCGCGCAACTAGCATAATCTGTACCTCGCAGATTTAAAAATAGCTAACTTTGGTAGCATCGGCGGGCATTCTGACTACAGAGATTGCATACAGCAAATTCTTTACAGTTGCGGGACAGTGCCAGATTTTCACTGAACTTTCCCCCTTACGTTTGATGGTTAAATTTCATCAAAACCGATATATTCGTCAATTAACTTAGTTATTGACGCTAAAAGCCAATTTACCACAAGGTCGTAAAGCTGAAGCTTAAAACTACTTAAAATAAGGGTTATTGCTATTGCTATAATCAGCTTTGAAGCAAATCTTAAATAATTGAATATATAATGACAGACTGGCAGGTAGTTAGCGGTGGCATAACTGCACCAAAAGGATTTATTGCAGCAGGAATATCCGCAGGGCTGAAATCTACGGCTGGCGCGAAAGACCTGGCGTTAATTCTGTCTCAAACAGAGGCGATCGCAGCAGGGGTGTTTACTACTTCTCAGGTACGTGCTGCTTGCGTTGATTATTGTCGGCAACGTCTTCAGGCTAAATCTAGTGCCAGAGCTATCTTATGTAATGCAGGACAAGCCAACGCAGCTACAGGAGAGCTAGGATGGGAGGATGCCCAAGAGAGTGCCAAACTGTTAGGTCAACAGTTAAATATTTCCCCTGATGCTGTGCTTCTTGCTTCTACGGGAGTAATTGGCAAAAGAATTAAAATGGAGCAGTTGAGTCAGGCAATTCTTCCTCTGGTTAGAGCAGCAAGTGAGAATGGAGGAGCAGACGCAGCTAAGGCGATCATTACCACCGATTTAGTAACTAAAGAAATTGCGTTAGAAACTACTATTGAAGGTCGTCCTGTACGTATTGGGGGGATCGCTAAAGGTTCGGGAATGATTGCGCCAAATATGGCAACAATGCTCGGATTTATTACCTGTGATGCCGCCGTATCAACTGGTTTGTGGCATGAGATGTTGAAGCGAGCTGTCGATCAAAGTTTTAATCAGATTACGGTTGATGGCGACACCAGTACTAATGATTGCGTCCTTGCCTTGGCTAATGGACAGTCTCGCACCACCGCAATTACAGAGCAAAGTCAAAATTCCCAAAAGCTAGAGGCAATGTTGACTGAAGTTTGTCAATATTTAGCCAAAGCGATCGCTCGTGATGGGGAAGGGGCAACTTGTTTAATTGAAGTACAGGTGTCGGGCGCACCCGACGCTCGAGCTGCTTCTCAGGTAGCAAAAACCATCGTTGGCTCATCTTTAGTTAAGTCGGCTGTGTTTGGGCGCGATCCTAACTGGGGCAGAATTGCAGCAGCAGCAGGTAGAGCAGGTGTCAAATTTTATCAGGACGAATTAAATATCAAGTTAGGGGAGATTATCTTGATGCGTAATGGACAACCCCAAGAATTTGACCGCAATGCAGCTAGTAATTACCTCGAGCAAGCGGCAGCAGGTGAGTATCTAAAAACAGACACCGTATTAATCTCGGTCAATATTGGTGTCGGCCCTGGTAAAAGCACCGCCTGGGGTTGCGACTTGACTTATAAATATGTTGAGATTAACGCTGAATATACTACTTAATCAAGTTAAAGTAGCTTAATTGCGCGAATTTCTACCTTGATTTGAAGCTCTAAGTCAAAGATTACTATGACTAAAACCATAATCGGAGTTATGGGTGCGGGAGATTTAGCCACTGCCGAAGATCTCGAGTTGGCCGAGCGATTGGGAAGCGCGATCGCCGAGAATAACTGGGCGCTGCTTACTGGCGGCAGAAATTCAGGAGTAATGGATGCAGCAAGTCGTGGGGCAAAAGCTAGCAATGGCTTGGTTATCGGAGTTTTACCAAGCAACAGCACCGTTGGGATATCTGATGCGGTTGATATTGCGATCGTTACCGACATGGGCAATGCTAGAAATAATATTAATGTTTTATCTTCAAACGTAGTGATTGCCTGTGGCATGGGTTTAGGGACTGCTTCTGAGATTACTTTGGCTCTTAAAAACCATAAGCCAGTAATCTTGTTAAACCAAATTGAATTAACCCGCCAGTTTTTTGCTAGTTTCGCCTCACCACAGCTATTTTACGCCCAGACTGTAGAAGATGCGATCGCTCAAGTCCAAACAATTTTAATGAATTGCTCCAATAGCATCTGTTGATTTGACCAACGGTCCGTGCCGTCTCCGTCGTTTCACACCCCAATGCGATGGGTGCGACACGAAGTTAGTCCTAAAGCATACCACTCCGAGACCGAAGGGCGGAGTGCGGTTTATCCGTGAATCCGCGATTGGCAAATCATGCACGGGCAAGCGGCGGTGTAACGTTGACTAAGTTCATCCCAGCCGCCGCAAATTTCTCAAAAGCTTCATCCGCGTGAGCCGTAAAGTCGACAATTACAGGTATAACAACTGGTGACATACAGTCTTCTAAAAGATAAATTTTCTGTGCAAGATCGGGATTTATACTGTTAATTTCCATCAGTAAATTCTCAACTGTCCAAGCTACGCAATGACTTTTAGCTTGCCCGGCAATAAATACCGCATCAAAATCAATTAATTTTTGAATCAAACTAGTATTTTTCTGGGCAATAGTTTGATTTCCCGTAGTATTTAAAACTTCGGGACTTAAGACGGAATAGTTTTCTGTTAGCGGATTATTACCTTTGAGTTCAAACCTTGTCGGGCTTTTCCTAACAATACTATGAAAAAATATTGCTTCTTCCACTGCTGAAACCAGTGCATGACCGATACCGCCTAGCATCGAATGATACGGCCAAATAGTTAGAGGATATTTACCATCATTACTCAGCTTTTGAACATAATATAGAACGTGTTGTTCTAGCTGATGAGTATCACCATTGGTAATGGCCCTGAGCGATGGCCGAATTTACTTTTCATGTTCCCTGTTGTACTTCTTTGAGACTAATTATTGTCGCTGGTTCAGGATGTTGTCCTGCATTATTTACCCAAAAAATCGGATGAAAAATCTGCATTGCAGTATGGCTATCCATCGTAGGAATAATTTCAGTAATTAAGCCTAAATGACGGTAGATAGATTGACACAGCCTGATATTGTCTTCTATTGCAGCCATTCCCGACTTTCCCCCAACAAACAGTTCAAAGTCAGGCAGACAGAAAGTGTTTTGGACATCAATTAATAACAAACCAATCTTTTTTTTTGTCGGTAAACGCTGGTTTAATCGAGTATTGATGCGCCTAGGCTTCCGCTGCTATGGCTCTTTGTTGATAGAGAACACGATAAACTTTTTCTACTTGCTCGGGATTGAAAAAACTAGGCAGAAAAGAAATCTTGTTAGTTGAAGCCATAATTAAATTATTAATATTTTCTATATCTATTTAGCGTTGGTTAAATTATTCGCTATTTATGAATATTCAGATTTAATTTACTAGTTTAATTAACCTGAATTCGGGATAAGCTGAAAGGCTTGTGTTTTCTTTCGCTGCCAAACTGTTATTTTCCGGGAATTTTTAAGAAGCGATTAGCGATTAGCGATTAGCTTTCATAACCCTTAAATTGCCTTAACCCGAACTGAGGTTAATTAGGAAAGTTTATTAATGAGTAACAAAAATAACTATCAAAAAATATGTTTAAGACTTACTTAAAGATCAAAAGCGCGATCGCTTTAAATCGAGGCTGTATTGTGGTACAGATAAACTATGAAATTAACCAATGGCAGAAGCCTGTGAAACGGGAAGCCCAAAGGACTAATAAAAGTGCGATTCGTTGGAAGTACGAAACTTTAGAAAAATAAAGAGGTAGCGCTTCCCAGGCGAGGACGGAGAGAAAACCGTATGTAACCTGAACGGATGTGATAGATATGGGTTAAAGTCCCATCGTCTAAGAGAAA